>NZ_JAOQJI010000014.1:0-88198 GCF_025567125.1 Phocaeicola fibrisolvens
ATTCAAATCCGTTCTCCCCAAAATTACTCATAACAAATTGAATCTCAATAATTTCAAAGAACTACTATGATTTTTTAGTGGACACTAATGATTTCGGATTGCAATTATAGGGAGGTTCTACTGACTGGTAGGTCTCTTTCAGTTCCTCTATCTCTTCCGGGTGACACTTGATTGTGCACCGGTCGAACTGATCTATGTCGAAATAGCAAAACATTTTTCCGTTTACGTAGAAAGCGAGGAAAGAATGCTTTCCGTGAAAGAATTTCTCGAAAGGCGTTTTTTCCTCACTTCCCGGGAGGGAAAGGCAATAAGTTCGGAATCCTTCTATGTCCATATTTTTTGAGGATTTTCCGTTAATTCAGGTTACACAATGTTTTTGGCTTGGTTGAAGTCGTGATCCATGGGGCGGATAAACGACCAGGTGGAATGGATTACATGCCACTTGCCGTTCTCTTCCTTCTGGAACACTTCAATGCAATCATAGGCCATGTTGATTAGGTTCGTGTCGGCAAAAAGCTGGTAGGTCAGTACGGCCATGTCTTTGCCAATCTGCACACGTGGCACACGAAAATCGTAGCTTGGGGCGAACAGTTTGCCGTTGATGGTCTTCAGAAACTGGGCGATGGTTTCGTGGTCGTCAATCCGTTTGTCCGACACGCTGTCGAAATAAGTGAAGCTGCGTTTGGACCATAACTGCTCGTATCTGTAGTTATTCATCAAGGAATGGTGCCATAACCTGTGCTTATGTGAAAGGCTTGAGGAGGTTTACAAAAAACAGAGGCCACGACCTCCACGGTCGCGGCCTCTTTCTCAAACAACCAATAAGAAATAAGAGATAATCCTTTAGGGTGTGGATTATCTGATGAACAGCAGTTCTCTATATTTAGGAAGTGTCCACATCTGGTCGTCGACAATCAGTTCAAGCTTGTCGATGTGGTAACGAATCTGTTCCAGCATCGGAGTAATCTTGTCGTGATATTCAACGGCTTTCGCACGTTCGTCAGTAATCTTGTTGGCTACTTTACGTGCTTCTACCATTGTGTCTACGTGTTCCTTGATGTAAGAAGTGTGTTCTGAAATCTTACGGATGATAGCCAGGTTCTCGGCAGACAGCTTTTCGGCTTCTTCTGCAGGGAAAATCTGTTTCATCTTGTAGACATTGTCAATCAGTTTGCTCTGGTATTCAATGGCTACCGGAACTACGTGGTTCATTACCAGGTCGCCCAAAACGCGGGCTTCAATCTGGATTTTCTTGGTATAGGTTTCCCATTTCACTTCGTTGCGGGCTTCCAGTTCCTTGCGGGTCATGACGCCGGCAGATTCGAACATGCGTACGCTGTCTTCTGTCAGATACTGGTCGAAGATGACCGGACAGCTGGTTTCGCAGTCCAGTCCACGGCGTGCTGCTTCTTCTTTCCATTCATCGCTGTATCCGTTGCCGTCGAAGCGGATAGGCTTGCTCAGTTTGATGTATTTGCGTACTACCTGAATGATGGCTGAAATCTTCGGTTCGCCTTTTTCAATCAGTTCGTCTACTTCTTTCTTGAATTCTGTGAGCTGTTCGGCTACGGCTGTGTTCAGGGCGATCATGGCGCTGGCGCAGTTGGCTTCTGAACCTACGGCACGGAATTCAAAACGGTTACCTGTGAAAGCGAATGGAGAAGTACGGTTACGGTCGGTGTTATCAATCAACAGTTCCGGAATCTGCGGAATGTCGAGTTTCATACCGTGTTTGCCGCCCAAAGAAATCAATTCATCGGTTGCACTTTCTTCCATGTGGTCAAGCACTTTGCTCAACTGGCTTCCCAGGAATGAAGAGATGATGGCGGGAGGTGCTTCGTTGGCTCCCAGACGGTGTGCGTTGGTAGCGCTCATGATGGAAGCTTTCAGCAAACCGTTGTGACGATATACAGCCATCAATGTGTTGACGATGAATGTAATGAAGCGCAGGTTCTCTTCCGGAGTCTTGCCCGGAGCCATCAGCAGCGTACCGGTATCTGTACCGAGTGACCAGTTGTTGTGCTTACCGGAACCGTTGACACCTTTGAACGGTTTTTCGTGCAACAGTACGCGGAATCCGTGTGTGCGGGCTACTTTCCGCATCAAGGACATGATGAGCATGTTATGGTCTACGGCCAAGTTACATTCTTCGAAGATAGGAGCCAATTCGAACTGGTTCGGAGCTACCTCATTGTGGCGTGTCTTTACCGGAATGCCCAGTTCAAGAGCCTGGATTTCGAGGTCTTTCATGAAAGCAGCTACACGAGTCGGGATGGCACCGAAATAGTGGTCTTCCAGCTGCTGGTTTTTAGATGCTTCGTGACCCATCAGCGTACGTCCTGTCAGCAACAGGTCCGGACGTGCGGCATACAAACCTTCGTCTACCAGGAAGTATTCCTGTTCCCATCCCAAGTAAGCCATCACTTTCTTCACATTCGGGTCGAAATAGTGGCAAACGTCTACTGCCGCTTTGTTGACTGCACGGAGGGCTTTCAGAAGCGGAGCCTTGTAGTCGAGTGATTCACCAGTATAGGCAATGAAGATTGTCGGGATGCACAAGGTGTCGTCTACTACGAACACAGGTGAGGAAGGATCCCATGCGCTGTATCCGCGGGCCTCGAAGGTGTTACGGATTCCGCCGTTTGGGAAAGATGAAGCATCCGGTTCCTGCTGTACAAGGAGCTTTCCGGAGAATTCTTCCATCATACCACCTTTTCCATCGTGTTCTACGAATGCATCGTGTTTCTCGGCTGTTCCTTCTGTCAGTGGCTGGAACCAGTGGGTATAATGGGTGGCTCCCAGTTCTCCAGCCCATCGTTTCATTCCGGCGGCCACTTCATCGGCAATGTCCCTGTCCATTGGTGCCCCGTTGTCCATGGCATCCACCAGTCGGGCATAAACGGTGCTGGGCAGATACTTGAACATTTTTTCACGGTTGAACACGTATTTCCCGAAATATTCACTCGGACGGCCGTCAGGTACAGCCACGGGTTGCGGCTTGGCCTGAAACGCTTTTTCAACGACATTGAATCTTAAACTTGTCATCATACTTCAATTTTTTCATTAGTTGTTATTCAGTTATTCTGTTATTTGTCTTTTTGTGTTGCCGGAAAAGCCTGACAGTTGCTTTTCCGGCAGCAAAGAATCATTATCGGTTGTAGGCTGATTCCCCATGCTCATAAATATCCAGCCCTTCTTCCTCTACCCGTTTGTCTACCCGGATGCCTATCATCCTGTCTGTGACCTTGAACAGCAGATAAGTCATGACTGCGCTGAATACGATGGAAATCAAGGTAGCTGCCACTTGTATCCACAGCTGGTGCCAGTCACCGTAAAGGGCTCCTTCCGCCCCTTCTTCGCCTGTAATGAAACGGGTGGCGAAGACACCGGTCAGGATAGAACCGATGATACCGCCCACTCCGTGCACACCGAAAGCATCGAGAGTGTCATCGTATTTCAGCTTTGGCTTGATGACGGCTACCATGTAGAAACAGACTATCGGGGTTATCAGTCCGATGAAGAAGGCTCCCAGAATACCGGTGCTTCCGGCAGCGGGTGTGATGGCTACCAGTCCTGATACTGCACCCGTACAGGCACCTACGGTAGTCGGCTTCTTGTTGTAAATCCAGTCGATAGCCATCCAGGTAAGCGCAGCCACACAGGTAGCCAGGTGTGTCACCAGAAAGGCATTGGCGGCGATACCGTCGGCACAAAGGCCGCTTCCGGCATTGAAGCCAAACCATCCCAGCCACAGAAAGGCGGTTCCCATAAAGACGAAGGTGATGTTGTGCGGAGCCATGGGATGTCCAATCTTATAATCGCGCCGTTTCCCTATCAGTATGGCCATGACCAGGGCTGCGATGCCGGCATTGATGTGTACCACGGTTCCACCGGCAAAGTCGATGGCACCCATCTGCTGGAGAAAACCTCCTCCCCATACCCAGTGGGCCATCGGTATGTACACCAGGATGCTCCAAAGCACTGTAAACATCAGGAAACCGGCAAACTTGACCCGTTCCGCAAAAGCTCCCAGAATCAAGGCGGGAGTAATGACGGCAAACATACACTGGAAGAGTACGAACATCAGTTCCGGAATCCGGCCTGTAGTCAGGCTGGAAGTAGTGATTCCTTGCAGGAAGAGCTTGTCGAAACCACCGATGAAATGTCTCCAGACGCTGTCAGTCTCCATCAGGCTGCTGCCAAATACGAAACTGTAGCCGAACGCTACCCAGAGTATGCTGACTGCTCCTACGATGAGCAGACTCTGCATGATGATGCTCAAGACATTTTTCTGTCTGACCAGTCCGCCATAGAACAAGGCAATGCCCGGAATAGTCATCAATAGAACGAGCAGGGTGGCCACGATTATCCAGGCCGTATTCCCTGAATCCAGTATCATAGTTGTATTCATATATCAATTCGTTTTAGTTGTAAATGTATTGTATAGTAGCTTGTAAAACTTTTATTTCTCCTGTTCGGCATTGTAGAGGGCGATGTCGCCCCGTTCTCCGGTGCGGATGCGGATGGAATCTTCCACGGGGATGATGAAAATACGACCGTCGCCGATTTCACCGGTGTAGGCCGATTTCAGGATGGCCTGTACGGTTTTCTCCACATTCTTCTCACGCACCACAATGGAAATCAGGATACGTTCAATGGAACTGGTGTCATACACCACCCCACGATAGATACGTCCTTCACGGGTCTTCCCGATACCTCTTACTTCATAGTAGGAGAACCATTCGATGTCGGCGGCCAGCAGTGCCTCCTTCACTTCTTCGAACTTGGTCCTACGGATGATTGCTTCAATTTTCTTCATAATAACGTTGTATTTGTATTTTGTATTGTTGTTCTATTATCCTGTTTGAATCTTTTTTCCTTAAGCTTTAGCTAATACCTTGTCTCTCTTTTTTCCTAATCGTATGTTTCTATATTATTAAAAACTGAGTCCGAATACAAAATAGGCACCTTCAGTAGCCGGATTCCAAGTGGCTTGGGCAAATACCGGAAGTGAGAAGGAGTCGGTAAACTTGATTTCCTTCGTGGCTGTCAGGCTGATGTGGGATACCTCAAATCCGGTAGCCCCGTTGTTGTAGAAGCTGGTTTCCCATGGAGTAGCTCCGATTTCTGCCGACCATTCCAGGCCTCCCAGCTTGAAGGGAGCGGCGATGCTGAAGTAGGAAGAATAGGCCCGGTCGCCATTGGCTTTTACTCCGTCGGCCCCTGCAAAGTTGGTGTACCAGTTGACGGCCAGTACGCCAAAATCGTATCCCATCTGAGCTTCGTAAACGTGTGTTGTGTTGTGTGCGCCGTAGTGAAAATACTGCGGTCCGTTGTTGAACCAATAATCAGTAACCGATACACTGAATCCTCCGGTGCTGTAGCCTAAAGTCAGGTCGAATTCTTTGGTATCTTCTTTATCGATTCCCACAGAACCCCATCCTGAAAGGCTAAATCCTTTGTAGGACACGGAGGCAGAAGGCTGAATGCTGACATTTCCTAAGTCTTGTCCACGCCAGATATATCCGCTGACAAGGTCAGCACCGATGCTGGCTTCTACTTTGTCTTGAGCCATCGAAATGGCTGGAGCTCCCGCTAATGTGAGCAGTGCGACTCCGGTGAGATACATTCTTTTCATTTGCTTTCGTGTTTTTAGTTAATGTTTCTGTTTACTGTCTCTTTTATTCGCAATATCGTTTTGTCGTTTGTTTTTGTATTTTGCTTTCTTTTTGTTTTTCGATATGCAAATGTACTTCCTTTTAGACGTATATTTTAATAAATAACTCTCTTTTTTGTGTTATATTTTTTGCTGTGTCGGTTTTCTCTGTTTTTATGGGTATAATGTTTTAAATTGAAATATTTTATCCCTTGTTTGGTTTCATTTGTTTAATGTCATTTTTCTGTTCCAATTAAAAAATACCACGAAGGAATTGTTTTTGGCTGTGGAGAGCTGTGTCTCCAGCTGTTTTTTCTGTACTTTTGTGGCGTTTTAATCATACAATTTTATGTCGTCATCTATCTATTTGTTCAATCCGGACTATGATATGGCCATGGCCAATTTTACTCCCTATTATAAAGCACCGGCAGAAATTGTCCGTATGGCTGCCGATTTCTCCGTACTTCCGGTATGGTTTGCCGAGCCTGGATGTGGAATAAAGGTCGACCAGTTGGAACGGGTGGAGCTTCTTGCCCGCCAGTTGTCTGAGACCTGTCAGGAGGAAGAGGGGCGTTGTAAATGGCGGCAGTTTGTTTTTTCATTCAGTTGGACGGAGAAATGGGTATCAGCTTCTTTTCTTCCGTGGGGATGGACGCCTTGTCTGGTTCATCGCTTACGGTTGGAGGGAGTGGAAGAGCAGTTTCTTCCTTCTCTGGAGCGGCTGCGTCAGATTCGTTATCTGTCTTCCCGTCAGCGTTGTCTGGAGGTGTTTCCGGCTTTTTCTGGTTGGGAGGGAGTTTGTGGTGAGATGAAAGCCTGTCAAAGCCTTTGTGAGGTAGAAGATTTTATCAAAGAAAGGAAACAGGTGATATTGAAGGCTCCCTGGTCGGGAAGTGGACGAGGACTGTGGAAGGTCTCTTCTGAAAGTTGGAATACGCAGCTGGCCGGATGGGCTTCCCGTATTATGAAGGTACAGGGAGTCTTAATGGCTGAACCGATTTATGACAAGGTGGCTGATTTTGCTATGGAGTTTTTGATGACAGAAGAAGGGGAGTTTCGCTTTGTCGGGTATTCTTATTTTGATACGGATGTGCATGGCAATTATAAGGCAAATCGTTTGATGAGTAATGCAGCGATAGAAGAAGAACTTTCACATTTTGTTTCTTTGGAACTGCTTTGGCAGGTGAGGAGTTGTTTGGAAGAGGTCTTGAAAAAAATGTTGGGGAAAAGTTACCAAGGCTATTTGGGGGTAGACATGATGGTATGTCGTATAGGGCACGGCTATCGGATACATCCTTGTGTGGAAATTAATTTGAGGATGAATATGGGGGTGCTCTCCCGAATTCTGTATGACAGGTTTGTACATCCTTTGTCGGAAGGAGAATATGTGGTAGAGCATTACACTCGTGAGGAAGAAGCATTCTCCTTTCATCGGGAAATGATGGAAAAATATCCGTTGAAGTGGAAGAATGGAAGAATTTCAGCCGGCTACCTGCCTTTGACTCCGGTGCGTGAGGATACTCGGTTTCAGGCCTATCTGAAGGTTCATGAATAGGTTTTCTGCATAAAAAAAGTCCGGAAGGATTTCCGGACTTTTTCTTATTCTATGTGTGAAAGTGATTAGAAGAAGAGATAGCGTTTGTCTTCTACTTTTGCTTTCTGATACAAATCATTAATCAACTGGCTTCCCACAATACGTACGGCCATGTTGTTCAAAGTAGCTTCTTCTTGTTTTGCGTCGAACTTCTCATTGCCCTTATCTTTGGCATATACCTGAATCATGTATACTCCAGCATTACCCTTGATGGGGGCGCTTACCTGATTGACTGCAGTCTTGGAAGCTACGGCACCGATAACCGGTTCGCTGGCGCGTGTCACTGAAATATAAGCCGGTGCGCTGAATGTAACGTGTTTTACAGAATCGCTCACTGCATCTTTCATACCTTTTACCTGAGCGATAGAGTTGTATTTCTTCATTTCGGCCATGAGCTTGTCGGCTTTCTTGTCGCGGCGGATTTCACTTCTCAGCATTTCTGCCACTGAATTGACGTCGCGGTAACCTGCTTCGTGAATCTTGTCAAGAGCGACTACCATCAGGTGGTCGTTTTCACCACATTCATACAGCGGAGAAACTTCACCCGGTTTGGCGGCAAAAATCCATTTCAAGGCTTCACGAGTAGAACGTACGCCACCCACGTAGTGTTCTGCACTGGAAAGATCGGTACGCGGAGTCAGCGTGTAGCCGCTTTCTTCTGCATTCTTGACCATAGAATCGATTGTAGTGTTCTGTGCTACGAACTGACTGAATTTGTTGTAAGCCGCATTGTAGGTTTCTTTGCTGAATTCAACCGGACGTTTTACTACAGCGACTTTATATTTGGTCTGCATGCTCTTCTTGTTCATTACCTGCAGAATCAGGTTAGCCTGTCCTATGTTGACGTTTGTCAGTTCATCTACCGGCTGGTTAAGCAGTGTATTGATGAACTTGCTGTTGTCAGTGTCCAGTTCGGCACCTTCCCAGCTTTGTGAATTCACCCATGTGGCTTCGCCTGTCTGTCCGTAGATTTTGGCTACAGCGGCAAAGTCAGCTCCACCTTTCAGTGCATTGTAGATACTGTCGGCCAATGTCTTGGTCTTTTCTTCTGTGTCGGCATATACCTGAATCTGGCGGAACTGGATAGAATCAGGAGAAGAAACTTTAGCCAGTACCTTGAAGGCATTGTAAGAATCGTCGGTCTGATTATAATAAGGACCATACACTTCGTTTACACCTGTTGAGTCAAGGCGTGAAGCAACGTCGGTCGGGAATACAGATTTGCTGACAGGTACGTCTGAGTAGTTTACAGAAGAACCTGTAGAACGAACGAAGGTACCGAAGTCGGATGTGGTAGTGGCCAGCTGGTTGCTGTATTCTGTCACTTCTTTTTCAACGGCTTTGCGGTCTGCATCCGACGGAACGACTTTTACATCGATGTAACGGATGTCACGAGTCTCTACCAGCTGTTTGAACTGTTCTTTCTTTTCGTTGTAGCGGTCCTTGATTTCGCTGTCAGAAACCTGAATGGTTGAATCGTTGATAGAACTGTAAGGAATACCGGCCAGCAGCAAATCGCTCTGTTCTGTACGAGCTTTGAAAGCGTCTTCAGCAGATACCGGGTTTGAGATCAGAGATTTTGTAACCAAGTTCTGGTATTTCTGAGCCAGTGTACTTTCGGCCAGAGTCTTTTCTACAAACTTCCAGAAAGCACCCATCTTCTGGTAATATTCCACGTATTGTGCCGGCATCTTGCTGGCATCCAGGTTTGCATAGTCTACCAGGAATTTTTTCAGCATATCTTTATCGAACATGCCAGTCTGAGGATTCCGGAACGGAGTCTGCATCAGCAAGGGGTGAGTACCTTGTTCGATGATGGCCTGAATTTCTGCATCTGTTACTTTCAGACCCAGTTTTTTAGCCTGTTCAGCAATCAGTTTGTTGTTGACGTAGCTCTGCCATACCTGATCTTTGACGTTGTTCAACTGATCCTCTGTGAGAGAATTCAGTCCGTTGGTCAGTTTGATGACTTCACTGAGCTCATCTACCATTTTCTGATAATCTTGTGCACTGAGAACTTCCCCGTTCACTTCTCCTACGTCTTGTTTGCCTTGATGCGGCTGGAGCACTTTCCAAGCGTCTCCTGCGATGAATGCAAAAAGGGCAAGACCGATAACGATGACCAACAAGGGTCCTTTGCTTCGAATTTTTTGTAAAGTTGCCATTTAAAGTTATTATTTTTTTGTTTATTGTTTTTATCTTTCTGTTATTAGCGCACGAAGATACAAAAAATACTGTTTAGTCGCTATTTTCTGTCAAAAAAATGCTTATTTCTGCACGAAGAGCTTGACCAGTTCGATTCTGGTTGCACTCACTTTGATGATTTTGAAAGTGAATTGGTCGGTTTTTATCACTTCATTCACTTTCGGAATGCTTTGACATTCGTTTAGGATGAGGCCTCCGATGGTCTGGTAGTCATCGCTTTCCGGGAGGTTGAGATTGAAGGTTTCGTTGGCTTTCTCAATTTCCATCCGTCCGGAGAGGATGTATTCGTTGTCGCTGATTTTTCGCGCTATAACGGAGTTGGTGTCGTGTTCGTCTTCAATGTCTCCCAGAATTTCTTCGATGAGGTCTTCCAGTGCGACGATGCCCGATACTCCTCCGAATTCATCTACAACCACAGCCAGGGAGCGTTTCTGTTGTTTGAAAATCCGCATGAGTTTATGGGCTGCCATTGTTTCCGGCACGAAGGGAATTGTACGGATGTTGTTCTGCCATTCATCGGCTCCTTTGAACATTTCTGAAGAATGGATGTAGCCGATAATGTTGTCGATATTGTCTTTGTAAACAATCACTTTGCTGATACCGTTCTCGATGAAAACCTTTTTCAATTCATCCAGTGGAGTGTCTACCTCTACCGCAATGATTTCGGTACGCGGTATCATACAGTCGCGGATTTTTACATTGGAAAAGTCGAGGGCGTTGCGGAATATCTTGATTTCATTGTCAATTTCGTTTCCTTCTTTAGCTTCCTCAATGCTGCTTTGGATGAAATAGTCCAAATCGACTTTTGTAAAAGCTTTTTCCCGGTCTTCTTTGTTGGTCCGGATACCTACCATGTGCAGAATCCCAGTGGAGAGCCAGGAAGAAAAACGGCTGATGGGGTAGAGTAGGATGTAGCATGCAAAAGTTGGCAGGCAGAATATTTTCAAGGTCGCATTCGGGTTGATCTTGAAAAGAGTTTTGGGCATAAATTCCCCTGTCACAAGTATGATAAGGGTTGAAACGATGGTTTCGATGGGTACCAGAATGGCTTGGTTGGTAATGACCCCTGCCAGGATATATTGTTCAATCAGCTGGGCCATCAGAATACCATAGATTACCAAGGCGATGTTGTTGCCCACCAGCATGGTGGAGATGAAATTATTGGAGTGACGGTAAAATACCGAAAGGATGTGAGATGAGACATTGTTCGTTTTCTCCATCTCGAAACGCAGTTTGTTGGAAGAAACGAAGGCTATTTCCATTCCTGAAAAAAAGGCGGAAAAAACCATGGATATAAGTAGTTGAATGATAAGTCCCATAGTGATTGATTATTTCTATCTGGGAGTTTGGGTACTGTCTGCCGGAGCTGGGTTGTCTTCGACTGTGAAAATACCCGTATTGTTGTAGATTTGATATTCTGTCATTTGTTGGTTGGACTCAAAACCATATCCCGTCAAGACTTTGTCTACCTGCTCGATGCGGATAAACTTGTCGGAATAGATTTTTTCCTTGTCCTGATCCCAAAACATCAGTTGGGTGTCGAATTTGTCACCTCGCTGGCTTTGGATATGTACATTTCCACGCAGTTCCCACAATTTCTTGGGCTCATAGTAATAAGCCGTATCTGCCTTGATGCTGGCATCTACATGAAAAATGCTGTCAAACTTTTCAAGATAAATGCCTTTTTCAAAAGCCCAGAAAGGAGGATTGCGATGGCTGTAGATTAGCCACTCAGCAGTAATGATTTTGTAGCGTATCATGCCGGAGTCGGAAATGAGTGTCGTTACACCTATGGTACGCATGTCCGGCAAGGAATCGCTTTCCTTCACGGCAGAAGCCAATTGCTGCTCTTTTTTTCCGCAGGACGGAAAAAAAAGAAACATAACAGTTACCCAAACGGTAACTGTTATGCTTATAGATAGTTTGTATAGGTTCTGTTTTTGTCTGCTTGACATACAATTATCTGATGGTTGTAGTTTCACCGATCCATCCGCCGATTGTGACAGAGTTACCCTTCTTCAATCCCAGGAAGAAGAGGTCTTCATCTTTCGGAGTGTGTCCGGCATACGTGTTGATCAACTTCTGAGCTTCTTCAGCTACACTTGGATCTACGCTCTTTGCACGCTGCAGTTTATCGATGGCTGCAAAGTAAGTACATTTGTTCAATGCAGCTTCGTCGCTCCAGTTAGGACTGGATGCATACATTTGTGCAATCAGAATATAAGCCTTACCATATTTGCTGTTGAATGAGAGCGCTTTGTTGGCATACTGTTTAGCCTTGCTCAACTGTTTCTTACTGAACAATACGACAGCTGCACTGTATGCATAGTCTGCCTTTTTGTCAGCATCTTCTTCCAAGCTGATGGCCTGATCGAAGTACTGTACACTCTTGTCCAAGTCGCCTTTCTTATAATACATATAAGCACATCCGGCAGCAGTTGCGGCAGTCGGTTCAATGGCATGAGCAGCTTCAGATGCTACGAAATAAGCTTCTTCTTCCGTACATTTCAGCATCTGCATGACATTGATAACCTGTTTCAAGTATTCAAGATTTGTCTTGTTCTGGCTTACTTTCGGGCCATAGATAGCTTGCAGGTTTTCACAGCTGGCAGCACCACTGTTGATGAAGTAAGCGTCTACATTGTCTTTTGCTGTTTTCAGCAGTTTTTTGTCTCTTTCTTTTGTTGCAGCTTTCAGCGCTTCATCGGCGTAGCCAGAAGTGGTCAGATAATCCTGGATAAACTGTTCTTTGTGTGCGTCATCTATTTTCAGTTTTCTAGATGAAACATCCATCAAATCCTGAAACATGAAATAGTCGGATGCTGCTTTTTCCAAATCTACAGCTTCTTTGGCCATTTCATAAGCTTTGTTTACGTCCAGGTTAGCTCCCGAGAAAACGATATAATCGTGAGCTTTCATGCCCAGGATAGAACCTTTTGTCATCGGAGTTTTTACCAGTTGGTTCAGTCCGTCAAGGTATTTGATACGCTGGTCGTGTACGGCCATCAGTTCGTCCAAATACTTCTTCTGTTGTGCGGCATCCTTGGAACTGGCAATTAATGCGCGTAAAATCTTGGCTCCATTTGTATAAGTACTAACCTGAGCCAGAGGGGCTTCCGTGAATACGGCCATCCACGGTTTGTATGCGTCAACAAAGTTGTCAGTTTTTACATATTCACTGTAAATACTGATGTTCTGTAAGCAACGGAGACTGTCTTCGCCATGTCCGAAACGTGATCCGTCTTCTACTCCTTTCTGTGCGAAAGTAGCTGTTGCGCTCAATGATAAAGCACACAGCATGGTAAACATTTTCATTTTCATCGTATGTAAGATTAGTTGTTCATTGTGTTTATTTTTCTCATTAATTTACTCTCCACTTCATGAACCAGTGTTCATTGAAAGTCAATCCGATTTTCAGTACAAAACGGTTTTCAGAAAGCATGTCACTTACGTCAGTGGCTGCATGAACATATTGTCCTGTAATGCTCAATACGGTATTCCGCTGGTAGAGTTTTAACGGCAAGCCCAATCCGAAGTTGACTCCGTATTCCTTAGGGCCTTCTATCATGTTCTGAGAATTAGCCGACATCGGTATCCGCAGATTGGAATTCGTATAGTAAAGTCCTGCTCTGTAGCGGATGCGGCTGAAATAATTCCGTCCGAATTCTTTCGGCATGAATTCCGCTCCCAAAGAGACTTTGGAACGGTTCTGATACATATCTGTGCGGTTGTTGTATTTCACTCCTTCCCATTTCTGGAATGTGTAATCCATTTCAACGGTTAAATTTTTCTTGTGCTTCCACGCAAGTCCGACACCATATATATGAGGTATACCGTAAGAATCATTGATTTGTTCTTCATTTACAACCGAGTAGCTGGTTCCATTCGTAATCTGTGTGCCTTGCGTGTCATGACCGTTAAGCACGTGTCCTAAGCTGTATGTAACTCCCAGAGTCAGCCAGTCTTCCTTTCGGATGGGTTGCGTATATTGGATGCCAAAAGTGGCATTATAACTGCTTACCGACAGGCTGTTGTATGTAATAGTTTGGTCACCTCCGTTGCTGAGGGTGGCGGCAGTCTGGTAATTCAATTTGCCATACAAGTATCCGAAGTTGGCTCCGATGGAGAGGTTGTCAAGAATCTTGAATCCAAGTCCGCCAAAGATTTGTTGTAATCCTCCGTCTCCATAAAAATTATTGGAAATGGTGACGTCGTTGTTGTTTCCTATTTCTTTGGTGCGGGTGAAATTGTATCCCACTGTCGAGAAAGGAGTATATCCGATTGTCATGGCCAGTTTGGGATGCAGTCTGAATTGCATGGCTAGATAGTCAAAGCTGGAGTTTTTGGCATTCGATTTGTATTTTCCTTCCTGAAAGTTCGAACTTTTCAATGACATTCCGGCATCAAAAATGAAAGAGAGAGAGTCTACGGCTGTATAAGACGCAGGGTTCATGGCATTTATATGTTCGCTGGTGCGGAGGGCATAGCCTACTCCTCCCATGGCGGCATTGTTTGTGAAGCTCTGATCAAACATGTCACCCAGTCCATAACGCGTGTAAGGTGAGTTTGTGCTTATTTGCGCACATACGACTGTAGAGCTTGCTAGGAGCCAAGAACCAATGAGTATCTTTTTACTTGACATTATAATTCAATATTCTATTTAAACCTTTCAATACTAAAAATCTATCTGCAAAGATGATACTTTTTAAATTTGTATCAAAAGAAAATTTATCTCCTCCAGTTAAAAAAACCAAAAGGTCGGGATATTTCTTTTGCAGAAGAGTGATATAGCCAATTATTTCAAATTCTATTCCTTTGATGACTCCAGAGCGGATTGCAGTTTCTGTATCGTAGCCGAATTCTGGAGTTTCCCCTTTCCTTTCGATGAGAGGGAGTTTGTCGCAGCAGGCATTTAGGGTCTTGAACCGGGTGTAGATGCCCGGTGAAATGTTGCCTCCCAGATAATTTCCTTCTGCATCGATGAATTCATAGGTGAGGGCAGTACCTGCATCTACTACAAGCAAATTCCTTCCCGGCGACAGATAATTGGCTCCGACAACAGCAGCCAGACGGTCCATTCCCAAGGTCTCAGGAGTTTTGTATAAATTACGGATGGGGACAGGGGTCAAATGGTTAAGTTCAATGATTTCAAATGGAACTCCAGCCAGTTGACGGCGGATGGTATTGCTGAGAGTAATGACCGATGCGATGATTCCTCTTTGAATGGGGTATTTGTTGCATAACATCGACAGCCAGTCCAAGGAATGATTGGATCCCCTTAAAACTTCCACCACCTTATCACCATCGAATACTGCCAGTTTTGCTACAGTATTGCCGATATCAATTACTAAATTCACTTTTTCCTCGTTTATTTTGTTTGCAAAGTAACGTAAAATTTAAATATCTCCACTCATAAAACTGATTATTTATTTCGTTCTTGTGGGAGAATCAATGTATTTTTGCATGCGGAAAAAGGATATTATGAATTATTCAGACTTTGGAAGGTAGGCTTCCGGATGCTGGACAGATGATTATATGAATTATGAAACGGAAATTTATCTTTCTTTTGTGGATTTTGGGTGTGGTGTGTACTGTTCTGCCTGTAAAGGCTACGGAATCGGGCCGGCAAAGTATGGTAGAATCTTTTCGGGCGGACAGCATCCAGTTCAGTTTGCTGACTTGTGCACCGGGAAATGAAATCTATGAACTTTTCGGGCACACTGCAATTCGTTACCAGAATTTCTCTCGTGGGGTCGACCTGGTTTTTAATTATGGGATGTTCAGTTTCAATACTCCTAATTTTGTTTATCGTTTCATAAAGGGAGAGACAGATTATCAGTTGGGCATTATGCCTTATCCTTATTTTGAATCGGAATATGCATTGAGAGGATCCTCGGTTTATCAACAGGTATTGAATTTGAGGCAGCCGGAGAAATTGAAGTTGCTAGAGTTGCTGGAAGAAAATTATCTTCCGGAAAACCGAATATATCGTTACAATTATTTTTATGACAACTGTACCACCCGGGCGCGCGACCAAATAGAAAATAGTATTCAAGGGAAAGTCATCTACCCTTCCGTCGATTGGATAAAGACATTCCGGGGGATTGTGCATGAGTTTACCCAGGACTCTCCGTGGGATCAGCTGGGTATTGACTTGTGCCTGGGAGCCGAAGCCGATAAGCCGGTGGATATCCGGAAGCAGATGTTTTCTCCTTTTTATATGCGCTATTTTGCGGAGGGGGCATATATACAAGAAGCCAATGGAGAACGGCGTCCACTGGTCTTGCGGGAGGATAAAATCGTGGATGTGGAACCGTCCGTGGCTTCTTCTTATTGGATTACTCCGATGGGGGCTGCCATCCTGTTCTTAATCCTTAATGTGGTAATAGGTTATGTGCAATGGAAACGAAAGTCTGTTTTCTGGGGATGGGACATTGTATTGTATGCGGCACAAGGGATAGCGGGCTGCATCATTGCTTTTCTTTTTTTCGTATCCTCTCATCCGACCGTGGGGACAAACTGGCTGCTGATTTTGTTTAATCCTGTTCCGTTATTATACCTTCCTTTTATGGTGTATAGGGATATAAAACATAAAAAAGACGCATATCACCTCTGTAATCTGGTGTATTTAACACTTTTTATGCTGTTTGTTCCGTTTTCACCACAAGATTTTAATTTAACAGTATTACCTTTGGCACTCGGTTTGCTGGTAAATGCTGCAAGCCATGTATTAGTATTGAATAAAAAATAATGAAAGAACGCATACTGACATCTTTATTGACCGTATTTGTCATTACGGGAATGCAGTCTCAGACTCCCTCTGCGGCTCCGCGTCTGGTGGTAGGATTAACAATCGACCAGTTACGGGCAGATTACATTGAGGCTTTTTCTGCATTGTATGGGGAAAGAGGCTTTAAGCGTTTATGGAAAGAGGGACGTATATATGCCGATGCAGAGTATGATTTCATTAATGTAGACCGTTCTTCGGCTACAGCTTCTATCTACACCGGAACTACACCTTATTATAATGGAATTCCTGCCAATCGGTGGATGGACCGGAACACTTTGCGAATTGTGAAATCGGTAGACGACCCGAACTTTATGGGCGTTTATACTTCAGAAAGTTCTTCAGCCAAGTTGTTGCAATGTTCTACCTTGTCGGATGAATTAAAGGTGGCCACTCAAGGAAGGGCTGAAGTATATTCTATTGCACCTACACGTGAAATGGCTGTACTTGCAGCCGGTCATGCGGCCGATGGAGCCTTCTGGTTGAACGATGAAACCGGTAAATGGGGTGGAACGACTTATTATGGTGACTTTCCTGCATGGGTAAGCAGCTATAATGACAAGGAGGGGCTCGATTTTCGGATTAACAGTGTAGAATGGCTTCCCTATCTTCCGGTTACTTCTTATCAATATATCACTACGGAGAATAAACAGCTCAACTTTAAACATAACTTTTCGGATGAGCGTCTGGAAAAATATAAAAAGTTTAAGACGAGTCCCTATGTGAATGATGAAGTGAACCGACTGGTAAATGCCTGTTTGAGTGGTACGCAGGTAGGCCGGGATGGAGTGCCGGATTTGTTGACATTGTCTTATTATGCCGGAAATTATGACCATAAACCCAATTCGGAGTATGGCATGGAAATTCAGGATATGTATGTCCGTTTGGACAACAGTTTGGGTGATTTGCTGGATCTGATTGATCGAAAGGTCGGACTTCGTAATACGCTGTTTTTCATTACTTCAACTGGATATACCGATCCTGAACCCGCCGATCCTGTACAGTATAAGATTCCAGGTGGAGAATTTTATATCAAGCGATGTGCTGCATTGCTGAATATGTATTTGATGGCGATTTATGGTCAGGGTCAGTATGTGGAAACTTATTATGACCGCCAGATTTACTTGAATCATAAGTTGATTGAAGAGCGGAAGCTGAATTTGGTGGAAGTAATGACGCGTGCCTCAGAATTTGTTGTGCAGATGAGTGGGGTACAGAATGCTTATTCTGCTCAGCGTTTGTTGCTGGGGGCGTGGACTCCGAAAATTGAAAAGATTCGAAACACCTATAATCCGAACTGTTCAGGGGATATTTACGTAGAGGTGATGCCTGGATGGTCGGTGGTAAATGAATATTCCCAAAAAGTGGAGGTCGTTCGTGAAGCTTATGTCTCATCGCCTCTGATTTTCATGGGATATGACGTAAAGCCTGAAATTCTTTATTCTCCAGTAAAAATAACGTCAATCGTTCCTACGGTGGCTCATTTTATGCGAATAAGGGCGCCGAATGCTTGCTCTACAGCTCCAATGATTAATATTCGTAAATAAATATGATGACGAAGGGGGCGGATAACTCGCAATTTGGTTATCTTTGCACCGTTGAGATTAAAAAAACTTCATTTGAAAATAATAAAAAGAAATATACAATGGGATTTAATGAATTTATAAGCAAGCTGTTCGGCAACAAAGCAACTCGTGACATGAAAGAAATTCAGCCGTGGGTGGAAAAAGTAAAAGCCGTTTACCCGGAGATTTCCAAGTTGACAAACGACGAACTTCGTGCGAAGACAGAAGAATTGAAAAAATACATCAAGGATTCTGCCGCAGAAGAAAACAAGAAGATAGAGGACTTGAAGGCCACTATCGAAGCCACTGACTTGGAAAAGCGTGAAGCGATTTTCTCTCAGATTGATAAGCTGGAGAAGGAAGTGCTGGATAAATATGAAAAGGCATTGAATGAAATCCTTCCCACTGCGTTTGCTATTGTGAAGGATACAGCTCGCCGTTTGGCCGAAAACGAGGAACTGGAAGTGACCGCAACAGATTTCGACCGTGAACTGGCGGCTCAGGGACGTGACTTTGTCCGTATTGAAGGCGACAAGGCCATCTGGAAGAATCATTGGAAAGCAGGTGGAAATGAAATGACCTGGAACATGATTCACTACGATGTGCAGTTGTTTGGTGGAGTCGTTCTGCATCAGGGTAAGATTGCGGAAATGGCTACTGGTGAAGGTAAGACCTTGGTGGCTACTCTTCCGGTATTCTTGAATGCACTGACAGGAAATGGCGTACATGTGGTTACAGTCAATGATTACCTGGCTAAGCGTGACTCTGAATGGATGGGCCCGTTGTATATGTTCCATGGACTGAGCGTGGATTGTATCGATAAGCATCAGCCTAACTCTGAAGCACGTCGTCGTGCGTATATGGCAGATATCACTTTCGGTACCAACAACGAGTTTGGTTTCGATTATCTGCGTGATAACATGGCGATTTCTCCGAAAGACTTGGTGCAGCGTAAACATAATTATGCCATTGTCGATGAGGTCGACTCTGTGTTGATTGATGATGCCCGTACCCCGTTGATTATTTCAGGTCCGGTACCTAAAGGCGACCAGCAGTTGTTCGAAGTACTTCGTCCGCTGGTAGAACGTCTGGTGGAAGCTCAGCGTAAACTGGCGACTCAATATCTGGCCGATGCAAAGCGGTTGATTGCTTCCGATAAGAAAGAAGATCAGGAGGCTGGTTTCCTGGCATTGTTCCGTAGCCATAAGGCATTGCCGAAGAATAAGCCGCTGATTAAGTTCCTGAGTGAACCGGGTATCAAGGCTGGTATGTTGAAGACGGAAGAAATCTACATGGAGCAGAACAACAAGCGTATGCCGGAAGCGGTAGAGCCGTTGTATTTCGTCATTGATGAAAAACTGAAGAGTGTAGATTTGACTGATAAGGGTGTAGACTTGATTACGGGTAACTCACAAGACCCGACCCTGTTTGTTCTTCCGGACATCGCTGCTCAGCTGTCTGAACTGGAAAATCAGAAAGGTCTTTCTGATGAAGAACGTCTGGCTAAGAAAGACGAACTGATGACCAATTATGCCATCAAGGCAGAACGCGTGCATACCATCAATCAGTTGTTGAAAGCTTACACTATGTTCGAAAAGGATACCGATTATGTGGTGATGGACGGACAAGTGAAGATTGTGGACGAACAGACTGGACGTATCATGGAAGGTCGTCGTTGGAGCGACGGTCTGCATCAGGCTGTGGAAGCGAAGGAAGGAGTGAAGGTGGAAGCTGCTACTCAGACATTTGCTACCATTACATTGCAGAACTACTTCCGTATGTACCACAAGTTGTCGGGTATGACCGGTACGGCCGAAACAGAAGCTGGTGAGTTCTGGGATATCTATAAATTGGATGTCGTGGTAATTCCGACAAACCGTCCGATTGCCCGTATTGATATGAACGACCGCGTTTATAAAACCAAACGTGAGAAATATAAAGCCGTTATCGAGGAAATCGAGAAGATGGTACAGGCTGGTCGTCCGGTACTGGTAGGTACGACTTCTGTCGAAATCTCTGAAATGTTGAGTAAGATGCTGACCATGCGTAAGATTCCGCACAACGTATTGAATGCGAAACTGCATCAGAAAGAAGCGGAAATTGTCGCAAAAGCCGGTCAGAGCTCTACAGTAACCATTGCCACTAACATGGCCGGTCGTGGTACCGATATCAAGTTGAGTCCGGAAGTGAAAGCTGCGGGTGGTTTGGCCATCATCGGTACGGAACGTCACGAGTCACGTCGTGTAGACCGTCAGTTGCGTGGTCGTGCCGGACGTCAGGGAGACCCGGGATCTTCTGTATTCTTCGTGTCACTGGAAGACGACCTGATGCGTTTGTTCTCATCCGACCGTATTGCGAAAGTAATGGATAAGCTGGGCTTCAAGGAGGGCGAAATGATTGAACACAAGATGATTTCCAACTCTATCGAGCGTGCCCAGAAGAAGGTAGAAGAAAACAACTTCGGTATCCGTAAGCGTTTGCTGGAATACGATGACGTGATGAACAAGCAGCGTACGGTAGTATATACCAAACGTCGTCATGCCTTAATGGGAGAACGTATCGGAATGGATATTGTAGACATGATTTGGGATCGTTGCTGCAATGCGGTACAGCAGCCTACTTATGAGGATGCGCAGATGGAGATTCTGCAGGTACTGGCTATGGAAACTCCGTTTACAGAAGAGGACTTCCGTTCGAAGAAGAAGGATGACCTGGCAGAACAGACGTTCCAAAATGCCATGGCACTCTTCAAACGTAAAACGGAACGCATGGCTCAGATTGCCAATCCGGTCATCAAGCAGGTATATGAGGCACAAGGTCACATGTATGAGAACATCATGATTCCTATCACCGACGGCAAGCGGATGTATAATATCTCTGTAAATCTGAAAGCTGCTTACGAAAGTGAATCAAAGGAAATCGTGAAAGCTTTTGAAAAAGCGATTCTGCTGCATACGATTGACGATGCATGGAAAGAAAACTTGCGTGAGTTGGATGAACTGAAACACTCTGTACAGAATGCTAGCTACGAACAGAAAGATCCGCTGTTGATTTTCAAACTCGAATCTGTTAATCTGTTTGACAACATGGTCAATAAGATTAATAACAATACCATCTCTGTATTGATGCGTGGACAGATTCCGGTACAGGAACCGGAACAGGTGCGCGAAGCAGCTCCTGAACCTCAGACTCCCCGTCAGCAATACCGTGAGGAAAAGCAGGATTTGAACGATCCGGATCAGAGTGAAGCAGCCGGACGTGATACCCGCGAACAGAAACAGGAGCCTTATCGTGCGGAAAAAACAGTAGGGCGGAATGATCCATGTCCTTGTGGTAGCGGTTTGAAATACAAAAACTGTCACGGGAAAAATGCTTGATTGAGTATTGAATTCCATTAATACGCACGGGTTCTGTCGTTTTTACAGATTTTATTCATTAATTTAGAATAATCTGTAGGCACGATGGAACCCGTGTCTTTTTTATTTATTACTTTTGTTTTCAAACCAAAAACGTTGCAGATTTATGAAAAAATATAGATGGATTGGAATGTTGCTGGTAGCAGCTGTGATGGTTTCATGCGGAGGGGTGCAGCCTTTTGCTTTCGATCAACTTTATCCGGCAGAGGCTACTTTTCCTGAACAAGTGCGTACGGTAGCGGTGGTGAATCATGCTCCATCTATCCCTTCTCCGAAGAAGACTTTGCTTACCTTGGGTCGGATTGACGGAGATGGGAAGGTACTGGCGGAGGGCCTGGCCGGAGGTTTGGCCGACAGTCGCTATTTCAATCAGGTAATTATTTCCGATTCAGTGCTTGCACAGGAACAGAGTGGAGGAGAGTTGCTTCCCAGGTCTGTGGTCGACAGTCTGAGTCAGGTTCTGGGAGCTGATATGATTGTCTCAATCGACCGCATTCAGTTGTTGACCGAAAAAAAAGAAATTTATTATCCGGGGTTTGTCCCTATGACTGCACTCAGTTTGAAGATTCGTCCGGTGGTACGTGCTTATATTCCGTCTCGCTTGATGCCTGTGGTGACGTTGAATAAAGTCGACAGTTTGTTGTGGGATTTGAGCCCTTTGTTGTCAGACTACGACGTGGTGAACGATGCTTCCACTCATGCAGCTTATACACTGGTCAACCAGTTGGTACCCCATTGGAAGAATGTGGAGCGTATTTATTTTGACGGTGGCAATCCGGATATGCGTGATGCGGCGGTTTCTTTGCGGGAAGGAGACTGGGAAGAGGCCGGTCGTATCTGGAAGAATCTGTATGATTCGGTCAAGAAAGGAAAATTGAAATCACGTGCGGCCTTCAATATGGCCTTGGCATGTGAGGTGCAGGGACAGATGCAAGAAGCGGTTTCCTGGATAGAGAAAGCCCAAAAAAGTGCTTCTCCGGGTTCGTCTGAAGAACGTGCGGCGGTATTTTACTCCACTGTTTTGAAGGACCGGGCTAAGGATTGTCAGCTTCTGAACCTGCAAATGGGGCGTTTTAGCTACAAATTCAATTAATATTTTCTTGTTCGATTTATTTTTTTTGTACATTTGAGTACAGATAAAAGATATAGCCTATGGAAATGAGTGAACAATCACGTGTTGCAATAACTTCTGCTCTGAAAGAAGCTCTTTGCCGATATGTATCGGGAGGAGAGGAGTCTGTCGTTACAGACATTCATCTGCAACCGAATTCGGAAAGTGGAGAGCTGGTGATTTACGACGATGACGACAAGGTGCTTGCACGTACAATCATCAATGAATGGGTGGAGTATGATAGTGATGACTTCTATGCTGTAGTCGAACCGATTCTCCGTGCCGAACTGGAAGCCTTGAAGGCAACAGGTCTTCTGGAAAAGCTAAGTCTGATGAAGCCTTATTCATTTGTATTGGTGGATGAGGAAAAGGAAACGGTGGCCGAGCTGCTGCTGGTGGACGATGAAGAAACCTTGTTGCTGAATGATGAATTGCTGAAAGGACTGGACGAAGAACTGGATGCATTCTTGAAAGACTTGCTGGAACGTTAATCGTGGAATAATGGGAGAACGGATTACATTTCGTCGCAACGAAGGTTTGCGGAGCATACATCCTCATTGGAGAGGGAATCCAACTGTGAACGGAAAATTCTTTAACCGCCAGCATCGTTGGAAGCCCGGTGTAGGGAGTGTGCTGAAATGGCGTTTTTCTCCCAATCCTCAGCGGAAGGAAAAGCGGACCATCAAGTGGAATCCGAAAGTACATTATCTCACTTCTTTGGAAAGAGTGGTGGGTAACTCCTTAATCTGGCTGGGGCATAATTCTTTTTTTTTGCAACTGGGCGGCAAGCGTCTGATGATTGATCCCGTATACGGGAGTATTCCGTTTGTCAAACGGCGCAGTCAGTTTCCGGCCGATCCTTCTATCTTTCGGGACATTGATTACCTGCTGATTAGCCATGACCATTTTGACCACTTGGACAAGCCTAGCGTAGCCCGTCTGGTGGCTGATAATCCTCGTCTGAAGTTGTTTTGTGGACTGAATACCGGGGCCCTGATTAAAGGCTGGTTCCCTTCTCTTGAAGTGATTGAGGCAGCCTGGTATGAACAATATGTCGACGGAGATCTCCGTCTCACTTTTCTTCCCGCTCAGCATTGGAGCAAACGTGGAGTGAGCGACGGAGGGGAGCGTTTGTGGGGATCGTTCATGATTCAGGGAGGTGGCATTACCATCTACAACAGTGGAGATACCGGCTATGCACATCATTTTAAAGAAATTGCAGGTTTCTTTCCTCATATAGACTATTGTATGATTGGAATAGGGGCCTATAAGCCGCGCTGGTTCATGAAGCCCAATCATATCTCTCCGTATGATGCCCTGACTGCTTCGGCCGATTTGGGTGCACGGGTGACCATCCCCATGCACTATGGTACGTTCGACCTTTCGGACGAACCGTTGTTCGACCCGCCTCATGTGTTTGCCGCAGAAGCCAAGAAACGCGGCATGGCAGTCATCCTTCCTGAATTGGGAGAGATTGTGAAGTTACAGCCTCTTCGTTGAAGAGCGTATACAAAGACATAAAAAAAGTCCGGAAACCAACTTTTCTGAACAGGTCAGAAAACTGATTTCCGGACTTTCTATATGAGTCTGTTTGTTTCAAATCAATAATAATCCGCCGGTCATCGGCAGCGGGTTACTTCGTGTGAGTGTTTTCACTCAACATGACGTACCCCCAGATCATCGGATCTGCATTTGCAATTTTGTTTAGAATCTTTGTTACCTTTTTCATAACTATTACCCTTTCATTTGCTTTTTGGTTAGTACCTATATAATAATTCTAGTTTAGTTTTTCCGGGTGCTCTTCACAGAGGACCTTTCGAAGCTTTGTCTTTTGTTTTTGTTATCCTTAATCTTTTTATCCTTTCCTTCCGGTACCCTTTCGGGTTCCTTCGTTCGTTTTATTACACTGCAAAGGTAATGCCTTTTTTTTGAAAAACATGTTTTAAAGCATATAATTTTATTTTCCTCTTGTTTTATTGATGTAAATCAACCTAGGTAGTTGGTGCTGACAAATTGTCACTTTTGCCTGTCAGTATGGACTGACAGAATTGCGTTTTTAGCCTAAGAGCACAATGAAAATGGCAGTTTGACGGGAGTATAGACTTCTTGGAGGGGTTTATTCCGTTGCTTCTGCCTTTTCATCTCTTGTCAGTTCTCAATTTATCTTGGGAAAATGATAGGATTTTGTCTTTCTTCTGTTACAAAAGATATAGTTTTACGTTTACCTTTTTGAAAACAACTTGTACGACCGATTTAAGAAGCATGAGCAAAGAGACACTGACATCGACCTTCACTGATTTGAGAAAGAATTTTCTCAGATTGGCAATGCGTTTTCTTCCCAATAGAGAGGATGCCGATGACGCATTGCAGGAGGCTTTCTTCCGCTTGTGGAAACATGCAGACCGGATTGACTCGCGCGAAGAGGCAGAAGCTCTTACGGTTGCTACGGTGAAGAACCTGTGCATTGACGTCCTGCGTAAAAAGGAGCATCTGCCTACGGTGGAACTGGACGAACGCCGGGACGAATCTGTGACTGATTCGGCTGACGAGATTCTGGAGAAAGAAGAACGTTTCCGTGCGGTGGAACGTATCATTGCACAGAGGTTGACACCGCTTCAGCAACAGATTTTGCGGATGAAAGAGTATGAAGGGAGAAAATACAATGAAATAGCCGATATACTGGGTATGCAAGAACCGGCAGTACGTATGCAACTGTCGAGGGCGAGAAAGGAAATCAGAGAATGTTATTTAAAACAGATGGAACGATGAAAAAATACGAACGTACTATCCCACAATGGAAAGAACTGGCCAGACGTTATTTCGAGGCTGAAACAACAGAGGCCGAGGAGGAAGCGCTGGCACGCTTTCTGGCTACTCCTGCCGCGCAAGTCAAGGAATTCGATGAACTTCGTGCCGTGATGGGGTATGCCGCTACCGGACGTGCCCTATATGGCAGGCGGCGCACACGAGGCATGCGGTTGCGGTATTATGCGGCGGCAGCAGTGGCAGGTCTCATCGTACTGACCACTGCCTGGCAGTTGACGGAAAGTGCAGATGTATGTGTGGCTTACATCAACGGACAGCGCTGTACCGACAAGGAAGTGGTGCTTTCCGAAGCCCTGAAGTCGATAGAAAAGGTGAGTCACCGCTCTTCCGAAGAAACAGTTCAGAGTCAGTTGTCGGATATATTCCAGACGCTGGAAGAGGGAGAAACGGAATCGGTTGACAAGGAATGAATAGAATAATAGGAGAAGACGATATGATAAGACGAAGGATTATACTATGGATGTGCCTGCTGGCTGTGCTGCCCGTGTGTGCACAGAAAGGAATGCATGTGGAAGACTTGTTTGGGAGTCGCTTCAAGCACGATAAACAGGCCGTGGAGGTCCTTATCAAAGGAAGGGAATTGAAAAAATATCATCTTACACTTTTCCGCAGCCTGACGATAACCGATGAACCGGTTGTGTCGGAAGAGATAGAGGCATTGGTAGGCTTGGATGCCCAAACCGCAGTCGACAAGGAAGTGGGTAAGGTCGGGAAGAGGCTGTACTACGGTTTCTACTGCTTTCCGGCACAGGACGATAACTACCGCTATCTGTTTTATCGGAATGCTGCGGTAGCTCCTGGCAGCAGCAAGAAGATGGAGGTGACCGTGGTGTATATGGAAGGAAAAATCACGCTGGAAGAGTTGAAACGGATGTTTAAATAAAGAAAAACAAACAAAATACGATAAGAAACATGAAAAAATGATTTTGCTGGTGGTCACCTTGCTGACCGCAGTGGGCGGATACGCCGAGACCGAAGATTCGCTGAAGGTGGAAAATGTGATGTGTATACAGAAACCTGAGCAGGTGAAGATTACCGAATCGGGCAGTCGTTTCACAGTAGAAGTGGAGGGGAAGGAAGATAATCCGAATTTCCGTTATGTCCGTGAGGTGGAGATGTCTTCCTCAGACGTGTCGGTGACAAAGGAACGTAGCGGCAACTGGGACTTCCACATTCCGTTCAGAAAGCGGACGTCGGAACGGAGGCATCACCAGAACCAGCTGGTGTTGAAAAACCTGAAGATAGGACTTTCCTGCGTACAGGGTGCTCCCGAGAACATGGATGTCAGCATGGGGTCGTCGTGGGAAATTACCACTCCTACCTTAGGATGGGAGTGTTATCCGTGGGCTACGGAGACTTCTTTTTCCATTGGAGTGGCCTGCAGCTGGCGTAATTACCGGATGACCGGCAAGCAGCGTTTTATAAAAGAGGAGGGACGAGACATGACTGTGGGACCTTATCCTAAAGGGGCCGATATTCAGTTCTCGCGTATCAAAGTGTTCAGTTGGGCTGTTCCGGTGATGCTGACTCATAAGACAAAGCGTAATTTCAATTTCAGTTTGGGAGCCATTGTCAACTTCAACACGCATGCCAGCCTGAAAACGCGGTATAAGTTGGATGGAAAGGAGTATAAACAGACCGACAGCAATATCCACCAGACTCCGGTGACCGTTGACTTTCAGGCATCCCTCGGCTATAAAGCCATCGGCTTTTATGTGAAATACAGTCCTTGCAAAGTGCTTGATTCTACCTACGGCCCAGAATTCAGTGCGTTGTCCGTGGGTATCGTCTTGTTCTGAACCGATGAAAGTAAGCCCCGTTCTGAGCTGCCGTTACCAGTTTTGTCTTGCGTAACGGTTGTTCAGGACGGGGCGTGTTTTATAGAAACTGCGCGTTAGCGTTTCAATGCCGCAATGCTTTCTTTCAAAGCGGCAATCTTGGTTTCAGCGTCAGCTTGTTTCTTGCGTTCCATTTCGATGACGTTGGCCGGAGCCTTGCTGACAAACTTTTCGTTGCTCAGCTTTTTCAATACGCTCTGCAGGAATCCTTCCTGGTATTTCAGGTCAGCTTCCAGCTTCTTCAGCTCTTCTTCCACGTTAATCAGGTTGCCCAGAGGTACGGCATATTCAGTAGTACCTACCATGAAGGCGGCTGCTCCGTCCGACTTGCTGGCTACCTGCTTGATTCCCGACAAGTTGCAGAGTTTGGCAATGACAGAAGTGAACTCGGCTACCGGATTTTCTCCGATAACTTCCAATGTCAGAGCTTCTTTCTGTGCGATGTTCTTCTGCAAACGGATGGTACGGATACCACTGATGACTTCCTTCACGGCTTCAAAGCGGGCAATCAGGGCCTCGTCGTACGGCATGTCTTTTACGAGGGTCTGCGTCATGATGCTTTCGCCCGGCTGACGGTCGTAAATGTGCTGCCACAATTCCTCCGTGATGAACGGCATGAACGGATGCAGAAGTTTCAGCAAGGTTTCGAAGAAGGCCAGGGTCTTTTCGTAAGTGGTCTTGTCGATGGGCTGTCCGTAAGCCGGTTTCACCATTTCCAGGTACCAGCTGGAGAATTCGTCCCAGAACAGTTTGTATACAGCCATCAGGGCCTCGCTCAGACGGTATTTGCCAAACAGGTCATTGACTTCCTCTGCGGTCTTCGCCAGCATGGAGTCGAACCATTCGGTCGCAAGTTTTGCATATTCCGGCTGTTCGATGTCGGCCACCTGCCAGCCTTTTACCAGACGGAAGGCGTTCCATATCTTGTTGTTGAAGTTACGTCCTTGTTCGCACAGGGCCTCGTCGAAGAGGATGTCGTTTCCGGCAGGAGCTGCCAGCATCATTCCCATACGTACGCCATCGGCACCATATTGGTCAATCAGTTCCAAGGGGTCGGGAGAGTTACCGAGTGACTTGGACATCTTGCGGCCCAGCTTGTCGCGCACGATACCGGTGAAATATACGTTGCGGAACGGCATGTCGCCCATGTATTCGTAACCGGCCATGATCATACGGGCTACCCAGAAGAAGATGATATCCGGTCCGGTTACCAAGTCGGAAGTCGGGTAGTAGTATTTGATTTCCTCGTTGCCCGGGTTGTTGATGCCGTCGAACAACGAAATCGGCCACAACCAGGAAGAGAACCAAGTGTCGAGGCAGTCATCCTCCTGACGCAGGTCTTCCAGTTTCAGGTTGGCATCGCCCGTCTTTTCTTTGGCCAGTTCCAGTGCCTGTTCCGGTGTTTCGGCTACCACGAAGCCGCCTTTCGGCAGGTAGTAGGCCGGGATACGGTGTCCCCACCACAGCTGACGGCTGATACACCAGTCCTTGATGTTTTCCAGCCAGTTGCGGTAAGTGTTCTTGTATTTGGCAGGGTAGAACTTCAGTTCGTCGTTCATTACCGGCGGCAAAGCCATGTCGGCAAAGTGCTGCATCTTCAGGAACCACTGCATGGACAGTTTCGGTTCGATGGCCACGTTGGTACGTTCAGAGAAACCTACCTTATTGGTATAGGCTTCCACCTTTTCCAGCAGTCCGGCAGCATCCAGGTCTTTTTCAATCTGCGCGCGCACGTCGAAGCGGTCCATGCCTACATACAGGCCGGCAGCTTCGCTCAGTGTACCGTTGTCGTTGAAGATGTCGATGGAAGGCAGGTTGTATTTTTCTCCCAGCATGTAGTCGTTCACGTCGTGTGCCGGAGTCACTTTCAAGCATCCGGTACCGAATTCAATGTCTACGTAGCTGTCTTCAATTACCGGAATGACACGTCCTACCAGCGGCACGATGACCTTCTTGCCTTTCAGCCACTGGTTCTTCGGGTCTTCCGGGTTGATACACATGGCCGTATCACCCATGATGGTTTCCGGACGGGTGGTAGCAACTACGGCATAACGGCGTCCCTGTGCATCGCGGTGTACTACTTCGCCTTCAGCGCCTGTTTCGCCGCTCATGTCATCATCGGCAATATAATAGCGCAGGTAATACAGCTTGCTGTGTTCCTCTTTGTAGATAACCTCTTCGTCTGAAAGGGCAGTCAGTGCTTTCGGGTCCCAGTTCACCATACGTACGCCGCGGTAAATCAGTCCCTTGTTATACAAATCCACGAATACCTTGATGACACTCTTGCTGCGGGTTTCATCCATGGTGAAGGCCGTGCGGTCCCAGTCGCACGATGCACCCAGCTTGCGGAGCTGTTTCAGGATGATGCCTCCGTGTTCTTCGGTCCATGCCCAGGCATGTTTCAGGAACTCTTCTCGGGTAAGGTCTGTCTTTTTGATGCCCTGTTGTGCCAGACGGTTTACCACTTTTGCTTCCGTAGCAATGGAAGCGTGGTCCGTACCCGGTACCCAGCATGCATTTTTTCCCATCATGCGGGCACGTCTTACAAGAATATCCTGAATGGTATTGTTCAGCATGTGTCCCATGTGGAGTACTCCGGTCACGTTAGGAGGAGGAATGACGACGGTGTAAGGTTCACGTCCGTCGGGTTTAGAACTGAAAAGTTTGTGGTCCAACCAGTATTGGTACCATTTTCCCTCCACGTCAGCGGGATTGTACTTACTTGCTAATTCCATGGTTATAATTATCTTTATTATATGTATATGTTTATCGTAATAATCGGGTGCAAAAATAATAAAACTCATTGGATTTTAGGGGAGGTTCGCTCGAAAACTTCATGAGGCGTTGTCCGATGTGGCCGGGTAGTCAGTTTCAGGCCTTTTAAGTTGTGTGATTTATTGGGGGGTATCCGTCATTTTTGCGTACCTTTGTGCCGGAATATTTATTAAATCAATCAAGGAAAATGAGAAAAATAGCTTTACCGACTAGGAACGGAGTGGTGGATGACCATTTCGGGCATTGTGAATTTTATACGATTTTTACGGTGAATGAGGATAACTGCATCACTCGTACACAGGTACTTCCTTCTCCGCAGGGGTGTGGCTGCAAATCGGACATTGCTTCCAGATTACAGGAAGACGGAGTTACCGTGATGTTGGCTGGAAACATGGGAGCCGGTGCATTGGCCAAGCTGTCGGCTTGTGGCATTACGGTAATCCGGGGTTGTCAGGGTTCGGTGATGCAGGTGGCTGAGGATTATCTGGCTGGAAAGATACAGGATTCCGGAGTGGGATGCGACCATCACCATGAGGATGGAACACATCAGTGTTCACACCATTAATTCCTTTTCCTTTTATATCTAGAGTGAAATGAAAGGGTATTATCTCTGTCCCACACTGTGAAATACAAAAACCACACTGTGGAATATATATTTCACACTGTGAAATACAAATTTCACAATGTGGGACAGAAAATTCCCGCTGAGGCTTGAAAGAAAAGAATGAAGCATTTAAAAGAATGAGAGGTCAGTCCTTCATTCAATAAAATTCGTATCTTTGTGATTGATTTTCAAGCATACTTTTATGAATAGGATTATTTTCTTGTTGCTGGCAGCCGTTTTAGGGGGAATGACGCTGACGGGCAACGCACAGACACAGATTGCGTTTATATCGGACGCACATATTCAGGACATTGACGGGCATCCCGAACGGGTACGTTCCATGGAGGTACAGGTACAGTCTACCCGTTTGTTCAACGAAAATTATTATGCATTTCTGACTGCGTTGGACGACGTAGCCCGGAGAAACATCCGCTTGGTGGTCTTGTCGGGCGACCTGACCGACAATGGGCAGTTTTTCAACCAGCAAAAGGTGAAAGAGATTCTCGACGGTTATACTCGTCGGAAGGGAATGCGGTTTTTTGTCACTACCGGCAATCATGATCCGGCACTTCCGTTTGGACTGAAACAGAAGAATGCGAACTATCTGGCTGCCGACGGCACTCGGGTGACGCGGGAAGATTCGTGTGCCGGTTATGCCGACCAGATGAAGTGTTACGCCACATTCGGCTTTTTCCCGCAAAAGGAATACCGATATTGGGAAACCCCATTCACTTCCTATACGTATGAAAAATACAGTTATAAAGAGGCGCAGAAGGAAGGGGGGCTCGAAAGGAGAACCTATACTTTGTGCGATTCGCTGACTGCAATAGATGCCAGTTATCTGGTGGAGCCGATAGACGGACTCTGGTTGCTGGCTATCGACGGGGGAGCCTATCTGCCGAAAGAAATGAAAGAAGGAAAGATGGTGTACCAAGGTTCCAGTATAGGATATAATAATGTATTGGCACATAAAGCCTTTTTATTGCCGTGGGTACGGAAGGTAGTGGCCGAAGCCCGGCGATTGCATAAAACGCTGGTCACCTTTTCACATTATCCGCTGGTGGATTTCAACGACGGCGTGTCGGACTACGTGAAGAAGATATGGGGCAACCGTCGTTTCGACTTGGACCGTGTGCCGGAAGCGGAGGTGAGCGAAGCTTTTCTGGAAGCGGGTATCCGCCTGCATTTTGCCGGACACATGCACGTGAATGACACGGGTATCTGGGAAGGAAAGGATGGAAAAAAACTTTATAACATACAGATACCTTCGCTGGCCACCTATATGCCGGCCTACAAAATTCTGACTATTGAGCATCCGGAAGAGTTCCGGGTGGAAACGGTGACGCTCGATTCGGTGGCAGGATTCGCTCAGTTGTTTCCCTTATACCAGGCTGAATACCGTTCGGATTCCTTGAAAGGCCATGTGCCGGTGTGGAACAAGGAAATTCTTTCTTCCCGCACGTATCGTGAATTTTGCGATTACCAGTTCCGTGACTTGGTACGTGTGCGTTTCATTCCGCGCGATTTGCCGGAAAGCTGGAAGCCTTACCTGAAGTTTACGGGGGCTCGCTTGCTGCAGGAAGTGGCCGGGGAGGACAAATCGGCGGAGGCCGAGTGGACGCGATGGTGCATGGAAGACATGATTCTCGACCTTTATCGCTTGCGTTATGCCGACCAGCTTGCTTTGAGGGATATTCCTTCAGAGCGTTTGGCTGCCTATCGTTATTTGTTTGATTGTGTGCAGCGTTTTGAGTTTTCTTCGCCGGTAGTGGGGTATGTAAAAGACTTAGCCGTACTTTTTCAGGCTTTCTTGCATGGAGAGCCTTGCCTGAATTTCAAGATTGACTTGAAAAATGAGGAAATAGTGTCGGAATGAGTGCTGTCTGATTTTATCATTGAATTCATTTGTTCTTGTGCTGAGGGATGACGGGTAGTGATTCGTCAGTCATTCGATAAGTGTGGTAAATACAATTTTAATGGTTTGGAAATATCTCTGCAACAACGTCGGTCTACTTTTGTCCTCGAAAAATAGATATTTCTAACTAAAAATTTGTATTATGCTTAATGTACAATCAGAGAGGAAAAGAACATGGATGCAAGGCCTGTGCCTTGTGTTGTTTTTATTGAGTAGTACCTTGGCATTTGCTCAGAACCAAGTGAGAGGTGTAGTAACCGACAAATTGGGTGAGCCTTTGATTGGGGTGAATGTACTTGAAAAAGGAACGACCAATGGTACGGTGACGGATATTGACGGAAAATATACAGTGAATGTGCCGAAGGGCAAAACGCTGGTATTTTCTTTTATCGGCTTTGCCACTCAAGAAATAAAAGTCGATTCAAAAGTGTTGAATGTCACTTTGAGTGAAGATACCGAGACACTGGATGAAGTGGTGGTGGTCGGTTATGGTAGCATGACGCGTAAGGACGTGACCAGTTCCATTACTACGGTGAAAGCAGAAGACCTGAATGTGGGAGTATATACTTCCCCGGCCCAGTTGCTGCAAGGAAAAGTGCCGGGACTGACTATTGCCAACACGAGTGACCCGAACGGTTCGGCATCTATCTCCCTGCGTGGTGCTTCTTCACTTCGTAGTGGTGAAGCCATGGAGCCGTATTATGTGATTGACGGTGTGCCGGGTGTGAGTCTTTCGTTGGTTGCACCGGAAGACATCGAGAGTATCGATGTGTTGCGTGATGCCTCGGCTACAGCCATTTACGGTTCGAAGGCTGCCAACGGAGTAATCATCGTCACAACCAAAAAAGGAAACAAGAACGGAAAAACCAATGTGAACTACAGTGGGTATGTGGCATGGGACAAAACCATGAAAACATTGGATATGATGACTGCCGATGAAGTGTTGGCCTATGCAGAGGCAAATGATCTGGATTTATCCAGCTATTATGATGTAAACAACCCGGCAAATACCGACTGGCAGCGTGAAGTGCTTCGCACGGGGTTCAGCCATAATCACAACATCTCCATCAATGGAGGCAATGACAAGACTTCTTACAATGCTTCCTTGAACTTTCTTGATCGTCAGGGAACAGTACGCGGTACGGGAATGGATCGTCTGACTGCCCGTTCTTTCTTGCAGAGCAAGGCTTTTGATAACCGGCTCGACTTTTCTATCAGTTTGAATGCCAGTGTGTCAAACAACGAAAACGGTCCGACAAACAATGAAGGACGCAGCGTGCTGGATGCCATGAACTATTATCTGCCATTGAATCCGGTCAAGAATGACGACGGTTCCTGGTATGGCAGAACCACGTCCCAATATTATAACCCGGCTTCACTCATCAACGAAGACCGTTATAAGACGACGCAAAAGCTGTTGCAAGGGGTGGCCAAGGCGACGGTACATATCCTTGACGGACTGGACTGGAATTTAAACCTGTCGTACCAGAATGAGCAGTATATCTACAACAACTATCATTCTTCGAAATCACAGATTGTGGATTATGCTTCACGTAACGGACAGGCCGATCGCAGTACGGTGGAAAACATCAAGAAACAGATGGAAACATACATCAACTGGGACCATACGTTCAATGAGGCGCATAAAGTAGGCGTCATGTTGGGATATTCCTGGGAACAGTCTGATAACAATGATGGTTTCGGTTTGGTGGCATATAATTTCTATAACGATGACCTGTCATACTATAACATGGCATTGGCCAATAAGATCTCACTGGATGACATCAGTAACCTGAATAGCGGCTATCTGTTGTCTACCTTGCGTATGATTTCATATTACGGACGTGTCAATTACAGCTATAAGAGCAAGTATCTGTTGCAAGCTACGGTACGTCGTGACGGCTCTTCAGCCTTTGGCGTGAACAACCGTTGGGGTACGTTCCCTTCCGTATCTGCTTCTTGGCGAATCATCGAGGAAGATTTTATGAAAGACCAGCACGTATTTGATGATTTGAAGTTGCGTGTCGGTTATGGAGTCAGCGGTAACTCATTGGGCTTTGATGCGTTTTATTCACGTCAGGTATACGGTTCTACCGGTTGGTTTACTCCTTCCAGTGGAGGGAACTACCGGGTTTTAGGAGCGACGCGTAATGCCAATCCGGATTTGAAATGGGAAAAGACGGGTATGCTGAATGTCGGTTTGGATTTTGGATTCTTCAAGAACCGTCTGACCGGTACCATTGAATATTATGACAAGCGTACCAGTGATTTGATTTATAACTATAAAGTTTCCACCTTGCTTTATCCGTACAGCGAAATGTGGGCCAATGTGGGAGATATCAGCAACAAGGGTTTTGAAATTACCTTGAATGCAGTTCCGGTACAGACAAAAGATTTCACTTGGACTACGACGCTGAACTTGTCACACAACAAAAATAAAGTGGAGTCTTTGTCTAATTCAGAATATTCGGTGAAATACATTGAGATGGCCGACCCGAACATCAACAGTTATTCGAACCAGCATGTACAGCGCCTGATGGAAGGGGCTCCTATCGGTCAGTTCTATTTGTGGGAATGGGCCGGATACGATGAAAATGGCATGTCTGTATTCAATGACTATGACGAGAACGGCAACCTGGTAGGTACGACCGATGCACCGGATGACGGAGACCGTCGGATGGCAGGCTCTGCACAGCCTAAGCTGACTTATGGATGGAACAATGAATTCACGTGGAAAAAATGGTCGTTGAGTGCATTCTTCCAAGGCGTGGCTGGCAATAAGATTTTCAATGCAATTCGTGCTTCCTACAGCGATCCTTCTCTGTTGAGCAGTTTTGGAAAGAACATTCTGGCTGAGGTAGCTACGGAACAGCACGCCAATGATTCACGTGCGCAAGCTCCTTCTACCCGTTATTTGGAAAATGGTTCTTACTTGCGTCTGTCTACGTTGACATTGGGATACAATTTCGGAAAACTGGGCAATTATGTGAACAATCTGCGGGTATATGCTACTTGCAACAATGTGTTCACCCTGACAGGTTATAAAGGTATAGACCCAGAAGTGAACCTGGGAGGACTGGAACCTGGTATGGATATGCGCTCTAGCAACTACCCTAGAACCAGAAGCTTTATGGTAGGTGTCAATATGAACTTCTAATTTGCAAAGGAGAGAAAATCTTATGAAAACCAACACTATACTTACTTGTGCCTTACTGGCACTTACCACGATTAGTTGTAATGACTTGGATGTGGACATCAAATCTCAATATACGGAATATCCGGTTGATTCCGATATTGCCCTTGAGGCAAGAATCAGCAATGCTTATTATGCTTTTCGCGCTCCGTTGAACCGCCGTTACGATGAACTGCTTTCACTTAGTTCAGATGAATATTCAGCAGTTTGTTTCAATGGCGGATGGCTGGATGGTCGTCAGTATTCCAATTGTTCCACTCACTCCTGGGAAGCTTCTGCCAACAACAACCAGTTGAATGTATACAGTGACATTTTGGCGGGAATCACCAATTGCAATCAGTTGTTGCAGGATTTGGGAGACACTAATCCGGAAGTCTCTAATCCGGTACGTGCGGCACGTGCGTTCTATACTTTCCTTCTGATGGATAATTTCGGCGATACGCCGATTGTGGATTACAAGCTGACACAAGGTTCAAAGACCATCAACCGCTCTCCGCGTGCAGATGTGGCCCGCTGGATTGAATCTGAGTTGCTGGATGTGCGGGATAAATGTCCGAGTGAGGTAAATGAGGCCACTTACGGTACACCTACCTGTTGGATGGTGGATGCGTTGTTGGCAAAATTGTATATCAACTGGAATGTGTATACACAGGATGTGACCAGTGCCTCTTGGAATCCCAATGCGTCGAATGAAAAATTGGACGACTGTATTGCGGCCTGCGACCGTATCATCAACTCTGGGCTATTTAACCTGAACGATGACTACAAGGAAAAATTCATGTACAACAACGGACCTCAAATCAAGGATTTTATTTATGCGGTTCCTTATGAAGCAACTCTGAACCAGGGCATGTGTTACGCTCGTTACCGTACATGGCGGTATGGAGGTGCCAATGGTTTCTATACTACTGTGCTGACTCCTAGCTGTGGGGGTAACTTCGCCATGAATCCGGAATTTGCCGATTTGTTCTGTTTGCCAGGCGACCGTCGTAACGATGTGGTGGTGGGTGACCCTTCACAAGAAACGACGCCTGTGTATGAGTATGACCCGGTGACGGGAGAGGTGACGACTACTCCGCACATGTATGAAGGTAAACAGGTCGTTTTCACGAAACACATCACGTTGATTCGTGAAGATGGAGACTTGGATGTGGGGGCAGACGGTACGCAACAGGGTTACCGTTCCATTAAGTTCTATCCGGACCCGAACGACTACAATGTATATGAACGTAATCAGGACAATGATATTCCAATTTTCCGTTATGCAGATATCCTTCTGACAAAATGTGAAGCGATTACCCGGGGAGGTACAGCCACTTTGGGGGATACTCCGAAGAGTTTGTTCAACCAGATTCGTACGTATGTGTCTCCTAACCGGGACGGTTCGTTGAATATTGACCATAATCCATCATTGCAAGAGATTCTGGATGAACGGGGACGTGAGTTCCTGGACGAGCATTGGCGTCGTAACGATTTGATTCGTTTTGGAGATTATGAACGTGCCTGGGGATTTAAATACATTAATCCCGATAACGCACAGTTGACCAGACGTATTTTCCCGTTGAGTCAGGATGTGTTGAACAGTAATACGAACTGGCAACAGAATGAGGGATATTAAAAGTTTATAAGGCTAAATTTTTATTCTTTTCAAAAACGGTTGTTTTTTAATTGTATAGCTTCGTGTACAGAATAAGTTTGTAATCAGACTCCTTTTTTATGTACACGGAGCTTTTTTATATCCTTTTAATCGGTTCGGGGAATTCGTTCTGTCTTTTTATTTCCTGGAAAATGAAACTGAATAAATTAAAATTTAGTAAATTAGCCGTCGATTTGGAGTATAAATGAAAAACAAAAAACTAAAAAAGCATGAACACATTTTTCAGGCTGCTTGCCTTTGTTACTGTAATTTGCCTGGTGGGTACGAGTGATGCGAAATCAGCCAGGCAGGGCGCTTCTACTATGAAGAATATTGAAGTAGTAGTGCATCGTGGAGCCAATTATCTGGCTCCGGAAAATACCGTTCCTTCTGCGCTGAAAGCACTTGAACATGGAGCTACCTGGGTAGAACTGGATGTAAGAAAAAGCAAGGACGGCATTTTATATAATTTGCATGATGAAACTTTGGACCGGACAACCAACGGACATGGACCTATCCAGCTGGCTACTTCCTCTGAGATAGACCGCCTGGATGCCGGCGCATGGTTTAGTCCTGCTTTTCGAGGGGTGAAAGTTCCTCGCATTGAAACCATGTTGGATACGTTGAAGGGGAAAGCGCATGTCTTCTTTGATGTGAAGAAAGGGACTCCAGTATCAGAACTGGTGAAACTGGTACGGCAGAAAGGATTTGAGCAGCAGAGTTTCTTCTGGTTTGCCGATGCGCAAATGTTGTCCGATTTCGTCAAGCTGGCTCCTGAAATGAAAATCAAAGTCAACGCTTCCGATGTGGCTGGGCTTAAGAAATGGCAAGAGGTTTGTCGGCCGGCGTATGTGGAAGTTGATCCGGAGAAAATAACCAAGGAGTTTACGAATTACTGCCGTAAGAACGGTATTCTTATCATGGCGGCCATACAGAACGGAAACGAAGAAGCCTATAAAAAGGCTGTTCAGGTACGACCGGATTTGGTGAATATTGACCAGCCGGAACTTTGGCAGCGGGTAGTGGCCGAAAGTAACGGAAAATATGTGTACGACTTGTCTCATTACGTTGACCCGCGCATCGGGTCGGAAGGACTGGGGCGTGTGTTTGTCGGACCGTCGTGTCCGTTTGGAATGGTGAAACCTTCGCCGGATTGTACGCCTTCGCCCAACAGCGGGTGGCTGCCGATGCCGGAACGGGTGGATGGCTTTGCACAGGTGCACGTCAGCGGTACGGGTGGCGGACCGAAATACGGTAATGTGCTGGTGATGCCGTTCGGTGACGGTATGGACCGTGTAAGCCATATTGATTACCGTGACTACGAAACGATTCAGCTGGGATATTATGATACCCGTTTCAAACAGAGTGGCATCCGTACGGAAATCACTACTTCGAACCGGGCTTCTTTCTATCGTTTCACGTATCCGGAGGATTCCTTGAAATCGTTGGCGGTGGATGCCGGTTTCTTTTTGGGAGAAAGCCCGATACCCGACGAGCGGGAAGCACAGCAGTTTGTCGGTTCCGAAATACAGGTGTTGTCCGACCATGAGGTGGCTGGTTATACTCGTATCCGTGGCGGATGGAACAATGGAAAGGCATATACGGTGTATTTCTATGCGGAAACCGACCGTCCGTTTGTGCAGTCACTCACGTGGAAAGGCAACCGCATCAGCGACGCACAGTCGCAGTATGATTCAGCGGAAAAAACCGGGGCTTTGCTGCGTTTTGCGAAATCCGACAAGGTGGTACAACTGAAAGTGGGTATTTCTTTCCTGAGCAGCCAGAAGGCCAAGTTCAATGCCCACTCAGAAATTCCTCACTGGTCGTTCGAAGAGGTGCACAACGGCTTGCTGGCGCAGTGGGAAAAGTTGTTCCAGAAAATAGAAATCGACCCGTCTGCTCCGGCAGCGAAGAAACGGATGTTCTACACTGCTTTGTATCACACCATGCTGATGCCGGTAGACCGTTCGGGGGAAAACCCGCTCTGGAGTGATCCGGAACCTTATTATGATGATTTTTATGCCATTTGGGATACGTATCGCAGCTCGTTTCCGTTGATTACCTTGATTGACCCACAACGTCAGGTGGATATCGTACGTTCTCTGATTAATATTTACAAACGTGACGGTTACATGCCCGATTCTCGTAGCGGAAACAGCAACGGACGTACGCAGGGAGGTTCCAATGCGGAAATCGTGATTGCCGATGCCTTTGCGAAAGGATTGAAAGGGATTGATTACGAACTGGGCTTACAGGCCATGCTGAAGGATGCCACAGTCCCTCCTGGCGACAACGAAGAAGCCGAAGGACGTGGGGGACTGATTCCTTACCTGGAATTGGGCTACATTCCTCACGGTATTGACCGGGCCGGCAACCGTACCATCGAATATTCTTATTGTGATTATGCCATTGCACAGGTGGCCAAGGGGTTGGGAAAGGAAGACTTGTATCAGCAATATATGAAACAGTCTGAGAACTGGAAGAACCTGTGGCGCAGTGATTACGAGCATGCAGGTGCCAAAGGTTTCATCATGCCGCGCGACAAGGAAGGCAACTGGCTGGATTCCATCCCATTCGGACACTCTACCCGTGTGCAGCCGAAATTCAAGTATACACCGGTTATTTTCGAAGGGCCGTGGTACACCAAGTGGTGGAGCATGTTCTTCTATGAAGCCAGCTCTTGGGAATATTCCTTGAGTATCCCGCACGACGTGCCGGGCTTGATTGAAAAATGCGGGGGAGCTGAAGCGTTTGAGAAGCGTCTGGATATCTTCTTCGACAAAGGCTTCTTCAATGTCAACAATGAACCTTCGTTCCTGACTTCTTGTCTGTATCACTGGCTCGGAAAGCCTTGGCGTACGAGCGACCGTATCCGCGAAATCATTGCGAAGAATTACAACGACGGTCCGATAGGGTTGCCGGGTAACGACGATTCGGGTGCCATGTCATCCTGGCTGGCTTTCCACATGGTGGGCTTGTATCCCAATGCCGGACAGGATTACTACCTGATTCACACGCCGCTGCTGGCCTCTGCTACTTTCCATCTCGAAGGTGGTAAATACTTTAAGATTATCGCAGAGGGACTTTCTGACAAGAATTGCTACATCCAGAGCGTGACACTGAACGGAAAGGATTATCCGTATTCTACACTGCGTCATAAGGATGTCATTGCCGGTGGCGAACTGGTACTGAAAATGGGAAAGAAACCCGGAAACTGGGGAAAGGAAATGGGACTGGATAAATAGAGGAACGCGTATGAAAAAGAAATATCTTATCGGTTTTTTTGCGGCATGCCTGCTGGGTACGGGCATGCTGCCGGCACAGACCGTCGTGTCGGACACATTGAAGTTCGTGTTTAAGTTGCACGGACAGACCCGCCGTTATCAGGTGGTTTTCTGTGAACAGGATGGCGGCTTACGGATGAAGTGGGGTATAGAACGCAACCTGCATTGGCAGTCGGGCAGTTACACCATGACTCCGAAAGCCCTGGAAAGCGGAAGTCAGCTGTGTTTCTTGCAGCCGGATGATGGAAGTCACTTGCAGCTGTCGGATGCGGAAACTGTGTATGTGCTGTCGCAGAAAGCCTTGAAACAGTTGAAGGAGACGGGAAGCATGGACTTTAACCACACAACCTATGACCGGGTGGAAGATGCGTCGGAGAAGAATGCCGGACGTCCGTTGCTCCACGTGGTCGACCGTTACGAGGGCGGAGAAATGTGGATATGGGACAATCCGTCGTTGCCCATCATCTGGCGGATGGCAAACAATCCGCTGGAAGTGAACTGGCAGGTGGAAGTGATGAAAAAGTGATGAAATAGAATATATCGCAGATTTTGTTTTTTTGTCGTACCTTTGCAGGGCAAAAACAGAAAGGATTTAAATCATGCATACAAGAGAAGAAAAATTGGAAGCGTTCGGACGTCTGCTCGACGTGCTGGACGAGTTGAGGGTGAAATGTCCGTGGGACCGCAAACAGACGAACGAAAGTTTGCGTCCGAACACCATTGAAGAGGTGTATGAACTCTGTGATGCCCTGATGAAGGACGACAAGAAAAACATCTGCAAGGAATTGGGCGATGTGTTGCTTCACGTGGTGTTCTATGCCAAGATTGGCAGTGAGACCGGTGATTTTGACATCAAGGACGTGTGCGACAAGTTGTGCGACAAACTGATATTCCGTCATCCGCATGTCTTTGGAGAAGTGAAGGCAGAAACCGCAGAGCAGGTGTCTGAGAACTGGGAGCAAATCAAACTGAAGGAAAAAGACGGCAACAAGTCGGTCTTGAGCGGTGTGCCCGAGGCTCTTCCTTCCTTGATAAAGGCCTATCGTATTCAGGACAAGGCTCGCAACGTAGGCTTCGATTGGGAAGAACGTGAGCAGGTGTGGAACAAGGTAAAAGAGGAAATTGGAGAGTTCGAGACAGAAGTAGGACAGATGGACAAGGACAAGGCAGAAGCCGAGTTCGGCGATGTGATGTTCAGCCTGATCAATGCAGCCCGGCTCTATAAGATAAATCCAGACAATGCGCTGGAGCGGACCAACCAGAAGTTTATCCGTCGTTTCAATTACTTGGAAGCACATACCATCAAGGAAGGGAAGAATCTGAACGATATGTCGCTGGAAGAGATGGATGCCATCTGGAACGAGGCAAAGGCAAAAGGTCTCTGATTGGAGGTATATGCCGGCTGTGTGTTTCAAAGTGTCGTTCGGTGGGCGTAAATGTTTCTTTCTGGAAAAATATCTTCCTAAAAGCGTGACATATAGAAAGATTTGTCTACCTTTGCGGAACATGAACAACAAATTTGTAGAAAGAAAATGGTGAACAAAGCTATTATTACAGTGGTAGGAAAGGATACCGTGGGTATCATTGCTCAGGTATGTACCTATCTGGCAGAAAACAAAGTGAATATTCTGGATATCTCTCAGACCATCGTGCAGGAATATTTTACGATGATGATGATTGTGGATATGACCAAACTGGAAAAACCTTTTGAAGAGGTCGTTACCGAACTGACCAATGTCGGTGCGGAAATCGGGGTACAGATTAAGTGCCAGCGCGAGGAAATCTTTGACAAAATGCATCGTATCTAACGAAAAGGAGAAACGGTATGATCAATATAACAGAGGTACTGGAAACCAATAAGATGATAGAGCAGGAAAACCTGGATGTGCGTACCATTACGATGGGTATCAACCTGTTGGACTGTGCGGACAGTAACTTGGAGGTGCTTTGTCAGAATATATACAACAAAATTATCGGACTGGCAAAAGACCTGGTGAAGACGGGAGAGGACATTTCCAAGGAATTTGGAATTCCTATCGTGAACAAGCGTATTTCCATCACACCGATAGCCTTGGTAGGAGGTACGGCTTGCAAGACGCCGGATGATTATGTGCAGATTGCCAAAACTTTGGACAAGGTGGCCGGAGAACTGGGGGTCAACTTTATCGGCGGTTATTCTGCGATAGTTTCCAAAGGAATGAGCCGCAGCGACGAGTTGCTGATTCGTTCCATCCCGAAAGCTCTGGCTTGTACGGAGCGCATCTGTAGTTCCGTGAACGTAGGTTCCACCAAGACGGGCATCAACATGGATGCGGTGAAACTGATGGGCGAAATCATCAAGGAAACGGCCGAAATGACCAAGGAACGCGATTCGTTGGGTTGTGCCAAACTGGTGGTGCTCTGTAATGCCCCTGATGACAACCCCTTCATGGCGGGAGCCTTCCATGGTGTATCCGAGCCGGATGCAGTGATTAACGTGGGTGTCAGCGGTCCGGGCGTGGTGAAATATGCCTTGGAGCAAATCCGCGGAAAGAGTTTCGAAGTGCTTTGTGAAACCATCAAGCGCACGGCGTTCAAGATTACGCGTGTGGGACAGCTGGTGGCTCAGGAGGCTTCACGCCGTCTGAATGTGCCGTTCGGTATCATCGACCTATCACTGGCTCCGACGCCGGCGGTGGGCGATAGTGTGGCTGAAATCCTGCAGGAAATCGGACTGGAATATCCGGGAGCTCCGGGAACGACGGCAGCCTTGGCCTTGCTGAACGACCAGGTGAAGAAGGGAGGCGTGATGGCGTCTTCGTATGTGGGCGGACTCAGTGGTGCCTTCATTCCAGTCAGTGAAGACCAGGGAATGATTGATGCCGTAGAAGCGGGTGCCCTGACGATTGAGAAACTGGAGGCCATGACTTGTGTCTGCTCTGTAGGTCTGGATATGATTGCCATTCCGGGAAGCACGTCTGCTGCTACCATTTCGGGGGTAATCGCCGACGAGGCAGCCATTGGAATGGTGAACCAGAAGACCACGGCAGTACGTGTGATTCCGGTTATCGGCAAGGAAGTGGGCGAAACAGTGGAATTCGGTGGCTTGCTGGGACATGCTCCGGTCATGCCAGTCAACCGTTACAGCTGTGAGGCTTTCGTGAACCGTGGCGGACGGATTCCGGCACCGATTCACAGCTTTAAGAACTGATATTGACATCGAACATAGTATAGAAAAGAGGGAGGCTCAGCCGGTTGGACAACCGTTGAGCCTCCCTTTCTCTTATAACCTTAATACGATGGTAATTGTATTTACTCTTTTTATATAACAACTTGAGGCGGAAAATGTTTTGCTGGAGGACGGAAAAAGTGCTAGGACACTGCCGGATTTGTGCTATCTTTGCGGCAGAAATATTTTGACCTGTATGACAGATTATTTGAATGAACTGAATGACAGTCAGCGCGAGGCGGTGATGTACAACGACGGACCCTCCCTGGTGATTGCCGGAGCCGGTTCCGGAAAGACGCGCGTGCTGACCTACAAGATAGCCTATCTGCTGGACAACGGGTATGAGCCGTGGTCTATTCTGGCATTGACCTTTACCAACAAGGCGGCCCGCGAGATGAAGGAGCGTATTGCCCGCCAGGTGGGGCCGGAGCGGGCCCGTTATCTCTGGATGGGGACTTTCCATTCCATTTTTTCCCGTATTCTGCGGGCAGAGGCCGATGCGCTGGGCTTTACGTCCAACTTCACGATTTACGACGCGACGGATTCCAAGAGTCTGGTGAAGGCCATTATCAAGGAAATGAATCTGGACGACAAGGTGTACAAGCCGGGCATGGTGCAGGGACGCATCAGTCAGGCCAAGAACCACCTGGTGCTGCCGGAGGCATACGCGGCGAATGCAGAGCTGGTGGAGGCGGACCAGGCGGCAAAGGTGCCGTTGGTGCGGGAAATTTATGCGCGCTACTGGAACCGCTGCCGGCAGAGTGATGCCATGGACTTCGACGACCTGCTGCTTTATACCTATTTATTGTTTCATACGCGTCCGGACATCTGCGACAAGTATGCGGCACGTTTCCGTTATATTCTGGTGGACGAGTACCAGGACACGAACTTTGCCCAGCACAGCATTGTGCTCCAGCTTACGCAGAAACAGCAGTTCGTGTGTGTGGTGGGCGACGATGCACAGAGCATCTATTCCTTCCGTGGGGCCAACATCGACAACATCCTGAATTTTACCCGTACCTATAAAGATGCCCGTCTGTTCAAGTTGGAACAGAATTACCGTTCCACGCAGACCATTGTCAATGCGGCCAACAGCCTGATTGCGAAAAACCGTGACCAGATTCGGAAGGATGTCTTTTCGGAAAAAGACAAAGGGGAGCCTATCGGGGTGTTTGCAGCCTACAGCGACGTGGAAGAAGGAGAGATTGTGGTCAATAAGATTGTGCAGTTGCATGCGAAGGAAGACTATGCCTATCACGACTGTGCCATCCTTTACCGTACGAATGCCCAGAGCCGTATCTTCGAAGAGGCGTTGCGCAAGCGCGGTATTCCGTACCGTATCTATGGGGGACTGTCGTTCTACCAGCGCAAGGAAGTGAAAGACGTCGTGGCTTATTTCCGGATGGTGGTGAATCCGAACGATGAAGAGGCTTTCAAGCGGGTCATCAATTATCCGGCGCGCGGTATCGGGAATACGACGCTGGGTAAACTGGCGGAGGCTGCCAGCCGTTTTCAGGTGAGTCTGTGGAAGGTGTTGTGCGAACCGCTGAGCTACGGACTGACATTGAACAAGGGTACCCACGCCAAATTGCAGGGCTTCCGTGACCTGATTGCGGAGTTTGTGAAGATGGCCCAGGAGAAGGATGCCTATACGGTAGGTATGGAACTGGTGCGCCGTTCGGGCATCATGGCAGAAGTGTATCAGGACCGCTCGCCCGAGAATCTGAGCCGACAGGAAAACATCGAGGAACTGGTGAACGGTATGCGTGATTTCTGTGAAGGACGGCAGGAAGAGGGGAATCCTCATCTGCTGCTGGCCGATTACCTGTCGGAGATTGCCCTGCTCACTGATCAGGATGAGGACAAGGGAGAAACGCAGTCGAAGGTGACACTGATGACCATCCATTCGGCCAAGGGACTGGAGTTCCGCAATGTGTTTGTGGTGGGGATGGAAGAGAACCTGTTCCCCAGTCCGCTGTCGTCGGCTTCCTATCGGGCGTTGGAAGAAGAACGCCGCCTGTTTTATGTGGCCGTCACCCGGGCGGAAGACCACTGCTACCTGTCGTATGCCAAGAGCCGTTTCAAGTATGGCAAGATGGAATTCTGCAATCCGAGCCGTTTCCTGAAGGACATCGACGTGCGTTACCTGAAACTGCCGCAGGAGGAACTGATGGCCGGGCGCATCGAGGAAAAGGCCAGCCGTTTCCGGAAGGAGGCCAGTCGCGCTTCCTACGAACGCGAGCCCCGTGAAAGTGGACCGTCGATGTTCGACGGAGGTCCGATGCCGGAAGAACCCCATCGTTTTGTGCCTCCTCGCACGTTGCGGCGGATTCCCGAGGCAGCCCCATCGGCTACGCCGTCACGTCCGTCGGCAGGGGGACTGTCGGCCGGCATGTGGATAGAACACGAACGCTTCGGCAAGGGAGAAGTGACCAAGGTGGAAGGCAGCGGAGACAACTGCAAGGCGACGGTGCAGTTCCAGCATGCCGGGGTGAAGCAGCTCTTGCTGAAGTTTGCCCGTTTTAAAGTAATCGATGAAACAAAATAAATAAGAAAGACAATGATAAAAGACTGGGACAAGATACCCTCTCCGTGCTATGTCATGGAGGAGGAGTTGCTGAGAAAGAATCTCACACTGATCAAGCACGTGGCCGATACGGCAGGGGTGGAAATCATTCTGGCGTTTAAAGCTTTCGCCATGTGGAAATCGTTCCCGATTTTCCGGGAATACATCCGTTACACCACGGCCAGTTCCGAATACGAGGCTCGTCTGGCTTTCGAGGAGTTTGGCAGCAAGGCCCACACGTATTCACCCGCCTATACGGCACAGAATTTTCCGGCTTTCCTGAAATACAGCAGTCACATCACCTTCAACTCGCTGTCGCAGTACGAACGGTTCTATCCGATGGCCAAGGCGAATCCGGAACCAGTGTCCTGCGGTATCCGCGTCAATCCCGAATATTCGGAAGTGGAGGTGGAACTGTATAATCCGTGTGCGCCGGGCACCCGTTTTGGGGTAACGGCCGACCAGTTGCCGGAGCAGTTGCCGGAAGGAATTGAAGGGTTCCACTGTCATTGCCATTGCGAGTCGAGTTCCTACGAACTGGAACGCACGCTTCAGCACATTGAAGAAAAGTTCAGTCGCTGGTTTCCGCAGTTGAAATGGCTGAATCTGGGAGGAGGCCATCTGATGACACGGGCCGATTACGACGTGGACCATCTGATTCGCTTGCTGCAAGGACTGAAGTCGCGCTATCCACATTTGCAGATTATCCTGGAACCGGGCTCAGCTTTCACCTGGCAGACTGGTCCGCTGGTGGCTTCGGTGGTCGACGTGGTGGAAAACCGGGGCATACGGACAGCCATTCTTGATGTCAGCTTCACCTGCCACATGCCCGACTGTCTGGAGATGCCTTATCAGCCGCGGGTGCGTGATGCCGAGTCATTGCCTGCCGATGCAGTGAAAACCGCTCCGAAAGAAGCGCATGTGTACCGGTTGGGCGGCAACAGTTGCCTGAGTGGTGACTACATGGGCAGTTGGAAGTTCGACCACGAGCTGCAGGTAGGCGAGCGGGTTGTGTTTGAAGACATGATTCACTATACCATGGTCAAGACGAACATGTTCAACGGCATCCATCATCCGTCGATTGCCATTCTGCATACCGACGGCGAACTGGAAGTGTATCGCACTTTCCACTACGAGGATTATCGCGACCGCATGTGTTGAGAGGACTGTAAAAAAACACTTAGACGTTTGTGGGAAAACGCTTAGGCATTTGAAGTAAAACATCTAAGCGTTTCAATCAAAACTCTTAGGCGTTTGAAGGAAAACTCTTAGGCGTTTCCCTTCAAACGCCTTTACGTTTTTTAGTGAGCGTCTTAACTCTTCTTTTTCTCTACAGAAGTCTTCTGATGTCTTCATTTTCAGATTTTTCTGCATGCGGAAACCGCCTGAAGCGCAGGATGGCTCATGTGGCCGCTGAAGAAAAATGTCACTTTTTTCAAAAAAAGATGCCCGATAGTTTTGGTAGTTTCAAAAAAACGACTACCTTTGCACTCGCAATCGGGAAAAATGATGAACGGTTGCAGAAATGATGCGGAAATAGCTCAGTTGGTAGAGCATAACCTTGCCAAGGTTAGGGTCGCGAGTTCGAGTCTCGTTTTCCGCTCAGCGAAAAAGAAAAGAGTTGCGCTAAGCAAATGCCCAGGTGGCGGAATGGTAGACGCGCACGTTTCAGGTGCGTGTGTCGAGAGGCATGCAGGTTCGAGTCCTGTTCTGGGCACCATAACAATTCTTTTCTTTTTCTTTTTGGAGGAATGGCGGAATTGGTAGACGCGCCACTTTGAGGGGGTGGTGACAGTTTATGTCGTGTGAGTTCGAGTCTCATTTCCTTCACATAAAATTGCGGAAATAGCTCAGTTGGTAGAGCATAACCTTGCCAAGGTTAGGGTCGCGAGTTCGAGTCTCGTTTTCCGCTCAAGCGTTTTTTTGATGCGCGAAGGTCGAAAGGCCGTAATGCCCAGGTGGCGGAATGGTAGACGCGCACGTTTCAGGTGCGTGTGTCGAGAGGCATGCAGGTTCGAGTCCTGTTCTGGGCACTACACATTGCGGAAATAGCTCAGTTGGTAGAGCATAACCTTGCCAAGGTTAGGGTCGCGAGTTCGAGTCTCGTTTTCCGCTCCAATTTGTTTACTGAAAATTTGCGGAAATAGCTCAGTTGGTAGAGCATAACCTTGCCAAGGTTAGGGTCGCGAGTTCGAGTCTCGTTTTCCGCTCGGAGGAGAAGACAGCGCCAGTTGTTTTCTCTTTTTTTATGTGTTTTTCCTGTGTGGATTTTTTTTGAATATCTCTTGCGGGGATTATAAGGAATTTGATATATTTGCGCCTGCAATCAGAAAAAGGAAAAAGTCATGAAAACGTATGATATTTATTTCTCGGACGGAAGTTCGAGCGACAATAAGGGGTTTTCCATCAAGACACCCGAAAAGGCTATCCACATGGCAGAGGATATGCTGGTAAAAGGCAACAGTTACATTGATGATTATGCCGGAGGGACAATTTCGGTCGTAGCTTCCGATGGAGAAGTGGTGTGGAGCAGTCCGATACCTCCCAAAGGAAAGTAAAAGCACGTATTAGTATATCATTAAAAACCATAAGATTTATGTTTTCTGGAATAGTAGAAGAATATGCGGAAGTGGTCAAGGTGGTAAAGGATCAGGAAAACCTGCACCTGACACTGAAATGTTCGTTTGTAGACGAGTTGAAAATAGACCAGAGTGTGTCCCACAACGGGGTGTGCCTGACAGTGGTGAGCATTCAGGACGGCACTTATACGGTGACGGCCATGAAGGAAACCATCGAACGTTCCAATATCGGCCTGCTGGTTCCGGGGGATAAGGTGAACGTGGAACGCAGCATGATGATGAACGGACGGCTGGACGGACACATCGTGCAGGGGCATGTAGACCAGACGGCGGTTTGTACGGCCATCGACGATGCACAGGGAAGCTGGTATTTCACGTTCAAGTACGACTTTGACAAGGAAATGGCAAAACGCGGCTATTTTACGGTGGACAAAGGTTCTGTCACGGTGAACGGGGTGAGCCTGACTGTCTGCAATCCGACGGCCGACAGTTTCCAGGTGGCCATCATTCCTTACACGTATGAGCATACCAACTTCCATACCATTAAGGTGGGTAGTGTGGTGAACATCGAATTTGACATTATCGGGAAGTATTTGAGCCGCATGATGCAGCTCACGAAGTAATGGCCGGTTGTGTCCGGCTCTCAGGCGCAGTTCTCAGGGGAATCTGGGAGCTGCGCCTGTTTTTTTACAGGTCCTTCAGCAGGATGTGACTGTTCTTTTCCGTATATTCTTTGCGGGCTTCTATCAGGGCCTGCCAGGCGGCTGAATAATGTCCCGGGTCGACTTTGAAATCTTCTGCTCCGTTGGCATCCAGTTGGCTGAGCAGGGTTCCCACGCTCAGTCGGTTGATGTCAATGCCCGGAAGATAGCGTGGTTCGCGTGATTTCTCTTCTCCACCGGCGTCTGCTTCGTAAATCAGCCGTATGTCTTGTAATTCATACAAAATGCTCTTTGTCAGCCGGATAGGAATCTTGTGTTCCTTGCTGAGGGCTTCTGCCGTGTAAGGACGGCCGCCTGTGGCAAACCGCTTGCAGATGGAACTCAGGATGATGGTGCAGAAGAAATCGTGAAAGCGGCGGCTGATGTGGGCCGTTTCCTTTCCGAAGTTGAAGGTGGAAATGTTTTGGCTGATGTAGCTCATCTCGGCTCCGAACAGGCAGATGCTCCAGGAAATCTGTGCCCATAACAGGAACATCGGAATGGCCGCGAAACTTCCGTAGATGGCGTTGTAGTTGGAGACCCATATCTGGCTGTTGATGTAAACATACTGGAAGGCCTGGAAAGCACTTCCGGCCAGTATGCCGGGCAGCCAGGCATGGGTGAGCTTGACTTTCGTGTTGGGCATGAAGGTGTAGAGCCCGATGAACATTCCCCAGATAAGCGCGTAGGGGATGAGGCGGACAAAGAATTTCAATACCGGAGCCAGTACCATGAAGTTTTGCATTTCCTTGACATAGGTGGTCATGAAGATGGTCAGACCGCTGGATACTACCAGCAGTATCGGGAGCAACAGAATCATGGAAAAGTAGTCGGTTATCTGGCGGAACACGCTGCGGGGTTTCTTTACTTGCCAGATGGCGTTGAAACTGCGTTCGATGTTGTCAATCAGCAGCAGGATGGTGCCTAGCAGCATGATGAGGCCAATGCCGATGAAGATACCGCTTTGTGCATGCTCCAGGTAGGAATTGATCCAACTGATAATCAGTTCGGCCTGCGAACCGGTCATCCCGCTTCGGAACTGCGACTCGACCATTGCGTCGAATCCGAATCCCCGGGCGATGGCGAACAGCAAGGCCAGGATGGGGATGATAGAGAGCAGGGTACTGTAGGTCAGTGCAGAGGCACGCACTACAATACGGTCGTTGATGAACTGGATGATGGAGAGATAGACTATTTTAAGGCAAGTGTAGGCCTTCCACTGAAGGTGGGTGACTTCATCTTCTCGGATGCGCCATATACCGTCGTCCAGAAAATGAATCAGCGCTTTTATTCGGGCGTTCATGGTCAGCGTGTTTAAGTGAAAAAAGAAAGCAGCCGGTCTATAAGCCGGGTTCTGTCACCCTGCAGGTGCAGGGGAGCCTGTCATTTATCTACGCCTGCCGTCACCGACAGGCTCTAGCGGTCCACCCTCCGACGTGGGGCGAGCAACCCTCGTTAATGCCGGTTTACATGACCTTACAACTCCTAAGATGCACAGCCCGCATATCGCTATACGGCTGGTAGGCTCTTACCCTACCTTCTCACCCTTACCTCCGGGTGGAGGCGGTTCTTTTCTTCTGCATTACTCTGCCTTTGCAGGCGGCTTTCTGTTAGGAAGTAGGATGCTCTGCGTTGCCCGGACTTTCCTCTTCTACCTATTATATAGTATCAGCGACAGACCGATCGACTGCTTTCTCTTTGCAAAGGTACGCAAATAAACGGAATTTGTGCTATAATTGACGGGATTCTTTTGAATCGGGCGGAAGGATGACTTTCTGACTGACAGGACGATTTGGCAGAGGTGTCATGATTTCACTGGTAATGAATGTAAATTTGTCAGATAGGGCAGTTAACTGCGGTTAATGCCTTTCTTTCCATTGTTAAAAGACGGAAAAAAGAATGGGGGAAGAGTACACTCGTATGGAATTTGTTCTACTTTAGCAAATGAAAAGTTAAAACAAAGTCGAAATTAACATTTTAAACAATAGAAGATATGAAAACAACAACTAAGTTTGCGATAGGTTCAGTAGCAGTCATTGCACTGAGTGCCGGAGTGGCCGGAGTTACTGCGTATGCCATGATGGAGAAAAATCAGGCAAACGCGTCTTTTTATGAAGCTTTTGACACTGCGTCTCCTTTGCGTACGGCAGCGTTCGATGCATCCAGCATGCAGCCGGTCGATTTGACGAAAGCGGCAGAAAGCACGTTGAACTCCGTGGTACATATCATGTCTATTCAGCGTAGTAAGATTCAGACAATTCAGGGTCAGCCCGATATATTCGATTTCTTCTTCGGTGACGGAAGAGGACGTCAGCAGCAAGTACAGACTCCGGAACAGAGAGGTTTCGGTTCGGGTGTCATCATCTCCAAGGATGGTTACATCGTGACCAACAACCACGTGATTGACGGAGCCGATGAAATCAACGTGAAGTTGCACGACGGACGCGAGATGAAAGGTCGTGTCATCGGTACAGACCCGACTTCCGACTTGGCACTGGTCAAGATCGAAGGAGATGATTTCCCGGCTATCGTGGTCGGCAACTCCGACAACCTGAAAGTAGGTGAGTGGGTATTGGCAGTCGGTAACCCGTTCAACCTGGGTTCTACAGTGACAGCCGGTGTGGTCAGTGCGAAGTCTCGTGGACTGGGTGCCAACCAGGTAGAATCCTTCATTCAGACCGATGCCGCCATCAACCAGGGTAACAGTGGTGGTGCGCTGGTCAATGCCAAGGGTGAGCTGGTAGGTATCAACGCCATGCTGTATTCTCCGACAGGAGCCTACTCCGGTTATGGTTTCGCCATTCCGGTAAGCATCATGACCAAGGTGGTAACCGACTTGAAGCAATATGGTACCGTACAGCGTGCATTGCTGGGTATCGGCGGTCGTGACATGGGTAACGAAGTTTATCCGGATGAAATCCGCAAGGAACAGAAGGAACTGGGTGCTACCGAAGGAGTACAGGTGGTAGAAATCACAGACGGTGGCTCAGCCGACGGAATCTTGCAGAAGAACGATGTTATCCTGAAGCTGAACGACACCAAGGTGAAGACGATGGCCGACCTGCAAGGTATGCTGGCTAAGTATCGTCCGGGTGACAAAGTGAAAGTTACCGTATTGCGTGACAAGAAAGAAAAGACCTTTACCATTACCTTGAAGAATTCTCAGGGAACTACCAAGGTGGTAAAACAGGCCGATATGGAAATCTTGGGTGCTGCCTTCCGTGCCGTGCCGAAAGAGCTGAAGGAACAGTTGAACTTGGGTTACGGAGTGGAAGTAACCGGTGTCAGCGACGGAAGAATGAAAGACAGCGGTATTCGCAAGGGATTCATCATCCTGAAAGCCAACGGAAAGCAGTTGCGCAGCGTGCAGGATCTGGAGAACGTGATGAAAACCGCTTCTCAGTCAGCCGATCAGGTACTGTTCATGACCGGTGTATATCCTTCTGGTAAACGTGCAAACTATGCAGTCGACTTGTCACAGGCCGAATAAACGCATGATTAAGGTAGAAAGATTTTAGCTACGTGAAGGCACTTCGGAATTCCGAAGTGCCTTCTTTGGTGCTTTTTATAAGAGTAGACTGTCCGTAGGGGAATGAACAATCGGGCAGTCTTCTCTGTTCCTTTTTTGGCAGGAGATTGACAAAAAGAGAGTGTCTGTGCAACTTTAAGAAAATTATAGATTCTTTCTTCGGAAAATCGCTGTCAGAATAAAAAATATTTTGTACTTTTGTGCCCAAATCATTTTATATAGAATGAGACAGTTAAAGATTACTAAAAGTATCACTAACCGAGAGAGCGCTTCTTTGGATAAGTATTTGCAGGAAATCGGTCGTGAAGATTTGATTACTGTAGAAGAGGAGGTAGAACTCGCTCAACGTATCCGTAAAGGTGACCGTGCGGCATTAGAGAAACTTACACGTGCCAACCTACGATTTGTGGTGTCTGTAGCCAAACAGTATCAGAACCAGGGTTTGAGCTTGCCGGATTTGATTAATGAAGGTAACCTGGGATTGATTAAGGCCGCTGAAAAGTTTGATGAAACCCGTGGTTTCAAATTCATCAGTTACGCCGTTTGGTGGATTCGTCAGTCTATTTTGCAGGCACTGGCAGAACAGTCACGTATCGTGCGTTTGCCGTTGAACCAGGTTGGTTCACTGAATAAAATCAGCAAGGCATTCTCTAAGTTCGAACAGGAAAACGAACGTCGTCCGTCGCCGGAGGAACTGGCTGATGAGCTGGAAATCCCGGTAGACAAGATTTCGGATACGCTGAAGGTTTCCGGTCGCCACATTTCCGTGGATGCTCCTTTTGTGGAAGGAGAGGACAACAGTCTGCTGGATGTGCTGGTGAACGATGATTCTCCGATGGCCGACCGCTCTTTGGTGAATGAATCACTTTCGAGGGAAATTGACAGGGCACTTTCTACGTTGACCGAAAGGGAGAAGGATATCATCCAGATGTTTTTCGGTATTAACACGCAGGAAATGACGTTGGAAGAAATCGGCGACAAGTTTGGGCTCACCCGTGAGCGTGTTCGCCAGATTAAGGAAAAGGCTATTAGACGATTAAGACAAAATTCTCGTAGTAAGCTGCTCAAATCTTATTTGGGATAAGGTAGAGATTGATTTCCGAAAAAAACAGGAGAGATGTATGAAGACAGGCTCAGTCTTGATACATCTCTTTTTGTGTGTATAAAGGCTTTTTGTTTGTTAATTTAATAGGTCTTCTTTCGGTTTTTACGCATAATTGTGTACTTTTGCCCCCATAAATTGATGAATTATGCGTTACACAAAATTTTTCTGTTTCTTGTTTATGATGGTATTGGCTGTTTCTGCATTCAGCAAGCAGCCGAAAGATAAAAATAAATATGGTGTCTATCTGGCTGGTGTTTCGGCTTCTTTTACAGATTCGCTGGTTTATTTCACAGGTGTACAGTACTTGGACAGTGCGTCAGTAGATGGTAAAGGATTGCTGGTGGGACGTGCGCTGTATAGCATCCAGTTGAAAGACTATCTGGAACAGAAGCAGAATGGGAAGAACCGTACTTGTTTCATTTTCTTTAGCCGGAAGAAAAAAAATGTGCAGAAGGAATTGAAAAAGATGAAGGAAAGATACGCTAAGGGCAGTTCGCTGGTTTTGCAGGATGTAAATGCAGAGTTTAAGTTTGAAAAGCCTGATTTTGAATGAGAACAATGAAGAAGTGGATTTATTGTCTGCTGGTCGTCTTTTTGGCGGCGTGTTCCAATGAAATACCGGAGCAACAGCCGGCCAAGCGTTCCGGACGCACGGTACTGGCCTATCTGATATCGAATAATCAGGCGGGATCGCTCGATACTTATTTGCAGAATAATGTGGTAGACATGTATGAGGCTTTGGGGAATATGAAAGAGTCTTGTACGTTGTTGGTGTATTACCGGCCATACACAGGGGATGAACCGTTAGGGTATCCGACATTGATGAGTTTTTATGCCGACGGACGTGGAAATATCAATGGCTCGGCCGCTTTGACAGGGACTAATCTGACTTTTTCTGCTATCTGTCAGGTGGCGGAGAAGAAACAATATACGATGAGCGGCCAGATTGCGACCGATCCGACAGTGATGGAAGAAGTCTTTAAAGACATGCAAGCTGTGGCCCCGTCAGAGAGTTATGGCGTGATTTTCGGTTCGCATGGCACGGGGTGGATGAAAGGAAACTCCGTACGGACCAAGGCTTTCGGAGATGACAATGGGTATCATATCAATATCCCGGACCTGGCCAATGTCTTGAAGAACAGTTTCACGGATAAACTTGATTTTGTGCTGTTTGATGCCTGCATGATGGGGACGGCAGAAGTGTGCTACGAACTGAAGGAGGTAACTTCACACTGTGTAGCTTCGGTGATGGAAACACCTGTATACGGATTTCCTTATGCACAGATTCTTCCTTATCTGTATGTAGATAACGTGGATTACTCGACGGTATGTCATGAGTTTATTTCTTTTAATAAGACGAAAGACTTGTGGGGAACTTGTGCGGCTGTCGACTGTAGTCAGATGGAGAACCTGGCCGAGGCGGTGAAGAGTAAGCTGACGGAATGGGAAGATGCCTTGCCTTCTGTATCCATGGAGAACGTGCAGCAGTATGGAGTGGGAAGTTACCGGTATTTTTCATACGATGTGCTCGATTTCTTCCGGGAACTGGGACGGAAAAGCGGAGTGGCTGATACGGACCTGAATACGGAAATTGCGTCGGTGCAGACTGCGTTGAATCAAGCGGTGGTTGCCAAGGAATGTCTGGCGGGACCGGAGTATGAGTTTGATGGGCTAACGATAGATGATACCCGTTTTTGTGGAATCGGTATGTATATTCCGGAAGCATACAATCCCTATGTGACAAGTAAGACTTCCTGGAATACGTATTACGAAAGCTCCATCGCGTGGTACCGTGCCGCAGGTTGGGATACTTTGAACTAACTGATAATAGCTGACTTCTTGACTCTTTGTGTAAACTTTCTATAGGGTAAATGTGTTTTTATTGTTTTAAGACAGATTTATAAGTATGTGGAATTTCATCAAAGAGCTACGACGTAAGGACCATCCGCGTTACTTGGGTGGTCTTGATTTCTTTAAATACATCGGTCCGGGCTTGCTCGTGACCGTCGGTTTCATCGACCCGGGCAACTGGGCTTCGAATTTTGCGGCAGGGGCCGATTTCGGCTATTCCCTGCTGTGGGTCATCACTTTGTCGACAATCATGCTGATTGTGTTGCAGCACAATGTGGCACATTTGGGTATCGTTACCGGGCTTTGCCTGAGCGAGGCGGCCACGAAATACACCCCCAAATGGGTGTCGCGTCCTGTGCTGGGTACGGCGGTACTGGCCTCCATCTCCACTTCCCTCGCCGAAATTCTGGGAGGGGCCATTGCCTTGGAAATGCTGTTTCACATTCCCATCATCTGGGGAGCCCTGTTGACGACGGTGTTTGTTGTCATCATGCTTTTTTCCAATTCTTATAAACGGATTGAGCGGGCCATCATTGCCTTTGTGTCCGTCATCGGACTGTCTTTTTTGTACGAACTGTTTCTGGTAGAGATTGATTGGCCGTTGGCGGCCCGTTCGTGGGTAGTGCCTTCCCTTCCTCAAGGAAGTCTGCTTGTCATTATGAGCGTATTGGGAGCAGTGGTCATGCCTCACAATTTGTTCTTGCATTCGGAGGTGGTGCAGAGCCGGGAATACAACAAGCAGGACGATGCTTCCATCCGCAAACTGCTGAAATATGAATTTTATGATACCCTGTTCTCCATGGGAGTGGGCTGGGCCATCAACAGTGCGATGATTCTGCTGGCGGCAGCCACTTTCTTCACCCATGGAATAGAGGTGGAAGAATTGCAACAGGCCAAGAGTCTGTTGGAACCTTTGCTGGGCAGTCAGGCGGCCCTGGTGTTTGCCTTGGCCCTGCTGATGGCTGGTATCTCGTCGACGGTGACGAGCGGCATGGCGGCAGGTTCCATCTTTGCCGGGATGTTCGGAGAGTCGTATCACGTGAAGGACATCCATTCGCGGGTGGGCATTCTGCTTTCCCTGGGAGTAGCCCTGGTGGTGATTCTGTTCATTGACAACCCGTTTCAGGGATTGATTCTCTCGCAGATGGTGCTGAGCATCCAGTTGCCGTTCACCATTTTCCTGCAAGTGTGGCTGACTTCCTCCCGACGCGTAATGGGGCCGTATGCCAATTCCCGCTGGAGTACGTGGGTACTCTATGCCATGGCTGTGGTGGTGTCTGTGCTGAACCTTGCACTGCTGTTTTCGTAAATGTTTGTCAGGCTTCGTGCGGAGTGACTTCCGTCATTTTCTTTTTGAAATGATACATCAGCATGAGGGCGGCTACCGCAAAGGCCAGTCCGTCGGACAGCGGCATGCTGAACCATACCCCTTTCAGTCCGTAGACAGGCGGCAGCCAGGCCAGTCCCGGAAGCAGGAAGAGCAGCTGGCGGGAGAGAGACAGGAAGATGGAAATCCGAGCCTTTCCGATGGACTGGAAAAACTGGGTGATGACAATCTGTGCCCCCACGACTGGGAAGGCCAGGATACCAATTCGCAAGGCGAGGATGGCGTCGTCCATCAATTCCTGGCTGTCGGTAAACATTCCTACGAAGAGTCCGGGGAACAGTTCTCCTACGGCAAATCCCACGGTGGTGATGATACAGGCCGCCGTAATACCCAGTTTCAAGGTACGTTTCACCCGACTGAAATGACGGGCCCCGTAGTTGTAGCCCGTAATGGGTTGCATGCCCATGGTGATACCCATCACAATCATGACAAACAACATCTGGATGCGGTTGAGGATGCCGAAGGCTCCGATGGCCATGTCGCCCCCGTAGGTAAGCAGCCGGTTGTTGATGAAGATGACGATGCAGCAGGCACATACGTTCATGACGAACGGCGACATGCCGATGGCAAAAATATTCCCTATAATTTTCTTTTGCAGGCGAAGGTTGGGCCGGTGAAAATGGATGTAGCTTTTCGGGATGCAGAAGTGATAGAGCACCCAAATCATGCCGAAAAACTGTGAGCAGACTGTGGCCAGTGCCGCTCCCCGGATGCCCCAGTCGAACACGAAGATGAAGATGGGAGCCAGAATGATGTTGCATCCCACCGTCAGCATGGACGAGAGCATGGCCTTGCGCGGATAGCCCGTGGCCCGCATGACGTTGTTGAGTCCGATCATGACATACGAGATGGGGCTGCCCAGCAGGATGACCTGCATGAAGTCGCGGGCATAAGGCATGGTCGCTTCACTGGCTCCGAAGAAAAACAGAATCGGTTCCAGGAAGATGAACGCCAGTCCCCCGTAGAACACGGCATTGATGACACAGAGAATCGCCACATTGCCCAAGATGTCTTCGGTCCCTTTCTTGTCTTTCTGTCCCAGACGGATGGAGGAGAGTGTAGCACCTCCCACACCCACCAGCGTACAGAACGCCACCAGCAGGTTCATGAGCGGGAAGGTGATGGCCAGTCCCGAGATGGCCAGTGCCCCCACACCGTGTCCGATGAAGATACTGTCGATGATGTTGTAGAGCGAGGTCAGCGTCATGCCGATGATGGCCGGGATGGAATATTCCAGCAACAGTTTCCCGATGGGAGCCTCTCCCAGGATATGCGGATTGTTCTCTTTCATGCGAAATTTGTTTATTTTAATTCTCAAAGTTAGGAATATGAACCGATATTTCAGAACTTTGCACCGTTAAATCAAACTAAACATCGAATGGACAAAACGAAATGTGTAGCCGCCCTTTTTGATTTCGACGGGGTGGTGATGGATACTGAATCGCAGTACAGTCTTTTTTGGAACAAGGTAGGAAAACAATATCATCCGGAATACGAGGAATTCGGACGGGTCATCAAAGGACAGACTCTCAAACAGATTTACGACCGCCATTTTCAGGGTATGGAGCAGGAACAGGCTGAAATTACCGACCGTCTGAACCGTTTCGAGACGGAGATGAAGTATGAATACGTGCAGGGAGTGGAAGCGTTCATGCGCAGCCTGCGTGCCCACGGCGTGAAGATTGCCATCGTGACCAGCTCGAACGAGAAGAAGATGGCCAATGTCTACGCCACGCATCCCGAACTGAAGGGACTGGTCGACCGGATTCTGACAGCTGAAATGTTCCATAAGTCGAAGCCGGAACCCGACTGTTTCCTGCTGGGGGCCGAGGTGTTTGATACCGTGCCCGAAAACTGTGTGGTGTTTGAAGACTCTTTCCACGGCATTCAGGCCGGAAATGCGGCAGGGATGGCTGTCGTGGGGCTGAGCACGACCAATCCGGCGGAAGCCATTCAGAATCAGTGCGCTTTGGTGATTCCGGATTTTCGTCATTTTACCTACGAGGCCATGATGAACTTGCTGTAACATTTGTCTGATTCAGAAAAATCGGCTATTTTTGCGGAAATTTTATTAAATAGGAAAAAGAATTATGGCAGGATATCTTTCAGGTGACACTCGCAAAGTGACGACTCACCGTTTGATTGAAATGAAACAAAGAGGTGAAAAAATCTCCATGCTGACCTCTTATGACTATACCATGGCACAGATTGTAGACGGTGCCGGAGTAGACGTGATTCTGGTAGGAGATTCGGCTTCGAATGTGATGGCCGGCAATGTGACCACCCTTCCTATCACGGTAGACCAGATGATTTATCATGGTAAATCGGTGATGCGTGGCGTGAAACGTGCATTGGTGGTTGTCGATATGCCGTTTGGTTCGTACCAGGCCGACCCGTTCGACGGGGTACGCAATGCCATCCGCATCATGAAAGAGACGCATGCCGATGCGTTGAAGCTGGAAGGCGGAGAAGAAGTCATCGACGTGATTCGCCGCATCATCGGGGCCGGCATGCCGGTGATGGGACACCTGGGACTGATGCCGCAGTCTATCAACAAGTATGGCACCTACGGCGTGCGAGCCAAGGAAGAGGCTGAGGCCGAGAAGCTGATAAAAGACGCCCGTCTGCTGGAAGAAGCTGGCTGCTTCGGGCTGGTGCTGGAAAAAATCCCCGCCGAACTGGCAGCCCGTGTGGCCAAGGAACTGACCATCCCCGTGATTGGTATCGGTGCCGGAGGTGGAGTCGACGGACAGGTACTGGTGGTGACCGACATGCTGGGCATGACCAAAGGATTCAGCCCGCGCTTCCTGCGTCGTTACGCCGACCTGAATACGGTGATGACGGATGCCATCGGGCATTACGTGGCCGACGTGAAGTCGAGCGACTTCCCCAATGAGTCGGAGCAGTATTAAGCCTGTTGTTTTTTGACAAAGCATAAAGGTGCATGGACTGTAGGACCGGGCGGTCAGTTTCCGGCAGGTGGTACAGTCTGTGCATCTGTGTTTTAGACAAGATAGAGACGAGAAAAGAAAAAAGAATGTGGAATCGAAATTTTAATCTTTTACTTACAGCGAATTTTTTCCTGTACACGGCGGTGTATATGCTTTTCCCGGTGCTGCATCGGTGGATGGTGGGCGAGGGAGGCTATACCAACCTTCAGGCCGGAGGTACCATTGCCATTTTCGGAATTTCCTTGTACATCTTCGGCGTTTTCAACAATTACCTGGTCGATACGTTCAAGCGTAAAGCGGTGTGCACGCGCAGCATCCTGTTGCTGGCGTTGGTGGGACTGATTTATCCTTATTCTCCGGGAATAGGGACCATTGTAGCCCTTCGGGTATTGCAGGGAGCCTTGTTTGGGGTCGTGCTGATGTCGATGGGAAGTACGCTGGTCATCGACGTGACGCCCACCCACTGTCGGAACAGGGCCAACCTCACTTTCACCTGGTCGGGGGTGCTCGGCATGCTGTGTGGCATCTGGGGTGGATACAGTCTGGGGGATTTCCTTTCCTTCCAGCACGAACTGTACCTGTTTGCCATCCTGTGTGTGATACCTATCCTGCTGGTATCGATGGTGGAAGTCTGTTTCCGCGCTCCGCTGGATTTACCGCTGATGTCGTTCGACCGCTTTCTGCTGTTCCGCACCCTGCTTCCGGGACTGAACATGATGGTGGTCCCCTTCATTTTGGGGGTGGTATTCAGCACGATATTCGATAGTTTTTTCTACATTTGTGCAATGGCTGGATTTGTGGTCTTCCTGTTGCTCGACCGGATGTTCCGCAGTCAGGCCGACGGACGCTTCCTGAATGCCGCAGGCCTTGTGCTGATGGGTGTGGCTTTGCTGATGCTTTACCTTTCGGATGGCCGTGATTCCCTGTGGGGAGCCGGATTCCTTCTCGGACTGGGCATGGGACTGTCTCTGTTGCAGTTCCTGCGGATGATGATTTATCTTCCGCAGCATTGTGAGCGGGGGACAGGCTACCACACCTACCAGCTGTTGTGGGAGTCGGGCGTGATGCTGGGCGTAGTGCTCGGAAAATACGTGGAAGACTCCATGAAGCGGCAGTACCTGCTGGCCTTGCTGGTCTGCATGGTGGGACTGCTGGTCTATCAGGTAGCCATTCACCGCTATTTTGTGCGACGAATGAGAAACAGATAACTTAACCAATATAAAGAATATGGCAGACGACAAGAAAATTATCTTTTCAATGGTGGGAGTGAGCAAGTCATTCCAGAACAACAAGCAGGTATTGAAAGACATCTACCTATCCTTTTTTTATGGCGCGAAAATCGGAATCATCGGTCTGAACGGTTCCGGTAAGTCTACGTTGATGAAAATCATTGCCGGACTCGACAAGAATTACCAGGGCGAGGTGGTGTTCTCGCCGGGATACAGTGTCGGCTATCTGGCACAGGAACCTCAGCTCGACGACGCGAAGACCGTGAAGGAAGTCGTGATGGAAGGGGTGCAGCAAGTGGTAGACACGCTGGCCGAATACGAAGAAATCAACCAGAAGTTCGGTTTGCCGGAGTATTACGAAGACCCGGAAAAGATGGACGCCCTCTTTGCGCGTCAGGCTGAACTGCAGGATATCATTGATGCTACTGATGCGTGGAACCTCGACAGCAAGCTGGAGCGGGCGATGGATGCCCTGCGCTGTCCGCCGGAAGACCAGCTGGTGAAGAACCTCTCCGGAGGTGAACGCCGCCGGGTGGCCTTGTGCCGTCTGTTGTTGCAGAAGCCCGACATCCTGTTGCTCGACGAGCCGACCAACCACCTGGATGCGGAAAGCATCGACTGGCTGGAACAGCACCTGCAGCAGTACGAGGGAACGGTGATTGCCGTGACACACGACCGTTACTTCCTGGACCACGTGGCCGGATGGATTCTGGAACTCGACCGTGGCGAAGGTATTCCTTGGAAGGGAAACTATTCCAGCTGGCTGGAGCAGAAGACCAAGCGCATGGAGATGGAAGAAAAAACGGCCAGCAAGCGCCGCAAAACCTTGGAACGCGAGCTGGAGTGGGTGCGCATGGCGCCCAAGGCCCGTCAGGCCAAGGGTAAGGCCCGTCTGAACTCGTACGACAAACTCTTGAACGAGGACGTGAAGGAGAAGGAAGAGAAACTGGAAATCTTCATCCCGAACGGTCCGCGTCTGGGCAACAAGGTCATCGAGGCCAAGCACGTGGCCAAGGCCTATGGCGACAAGCTGCTCTTTGACGACCTGAACTTCATGTTGCCGCCTAACGGCATTGTGGGAGTGATTGGTCCGAACGGTGCCGGAAAGACCACCCTGTTCCGCCTGATTATGGGACTGGAAACGGTGGACAAGGGCGAGTTTGAAGTGGGCGATACCGTCAAGATTGCTTACGTGGACCAGCAGCACAAGGACATTGATCCGAACAAGAGCGTATATCAGGTCATCAGCGGAGGTAACGACCTGATTCGTATGGGCAACCGCGATGTGAACGCGCGTGCCTACCTGAGCCGCTTCAATTTCTCCGGTTCCGACCAGGAAAAGCTCTGCGGCATGCTTTCGGGTGGTGAACGCAACCGTCTGCACTTGGCCATGGCCCTGAAGGAAGAAGGCAATGTGCTGTTGCTCGACGAGCCGACCAACGACATCGACGTGAACACGCTCCGGGCATTGGAAGAAGGTCTGGAAGACTTTGCCGGTTGTGCCGTAGTCATCAGCCACGACCGTTGGTTCCTCGACCGTATCTGTACGCACATCCTCGCATTCGAGGGAGACAGCCAGGTGTTCTACTTCGAAGGTTCCTATACGGAATACGAGGAAAACAAGATGAAGCGCATGGGCAATGTAGAACCGAAACGCGTGCGCTACCGCAAACTGATGGAAGACTGATTTTCAATTGTTTACATAAAGCATAAAAACGCTTCGACGTTCGGATGAAAACGTCGAAGCGTTTTTGTTTAAACACCTAAGCGTTTAAGAGAAAACGTCTAGGCGTTTTACTTAAAACGCTTAGGCATTTCCTTCCAAACGTCCTTGTGTTTTTTAAAAACGTAAGGACGTTTTTTGATGATTTATAAATCTCACTGAATCAGCATGTTTTCCACCTCTTCCAGACTGCCGTCCGTTTTTTCGGGAGTGACGTGCAGCAGGCGGGCCAGCAGGGAATAAAGCGATACGTTGCGGAACTTCGGGGCTTCATAGCCTTTCTTGAAGTCGGGTCCGCAAGCCCGGAACATCACCTGCATGTCATCGTAGGTCGGGTCGAAACCATGAGCTCCCGGAAGTGTCTGGGTACCTTCTTCCACCAGCCAGCCCAGGTCGGGCAGTACGAGGATGTCGCCCACGCGTGGATTGCTGCCGTAGTGCAGGTAAGCCGGAATCTCTTCTTTCTTCCATACCCGCACGTGGTCCAGTCCCTGCAAGGCCTGATACACCGAGTCGCGGTATTCCGGTTTCGTATAAATCTGTGCCGGCAGGTTACCGTCAATCAGCGTGTACCATTTCTCGTTCAGCAGGTGCTTGATGGGCACAAAGCGGTCGGCACTTACCGTGGCCATGCCGTGGTCGGCTGTCACAATCAGGTTGATGTCCTTTCCGAAAGGCAGGCTCTGCAATCCCTCCCACAAGTATCTCATGAGTCCGTCCAGCTCTTCAATGCAGCGGCGTGTTTCCTTACTGTGCGGGCTGTAGCGGTGACCGTACGTGTCGGAATCTTCAAAGTACATCATAATCAGTTGAGGCCGTTCTTCTTCTGGCAGTTTCAGCAACCTCAATGCTTCGGCCACACGTTCCGTTTGTGTGAGCCGCGGTTGCTGGTCGTACACATGGTAGTAGGTGGGGTGCTGTCCCTTGACGGCGATGTCGGAGCCTACCCAGTAGATATTGCCCGTCTTGATGCCTTGTTTCTGTGCCGTAATCCAGATAGGTTCGCCGCCGTAGTAGGCAGGGTTGTTGCGGGTTTCCGGCTTGGTCATCTTGTAGAGCTCTTTGCGTTCCGGGTCCCAGAACGTATTGGCCACGAGGCCGTGGTGGTCGGGCACCAGTCCCGTGGCCATGGTGTAATGGTTGGGGAAGGTTTTCGACGGGAAAGAAGGAATCATGGTGGCCTTCACCCCTTCGCGGGCCATCTGGTCGAAGAACGGAGTGTCGTACATTTTAGGATAATCCCAGCGGAATCCGTCGAGGGAAACAATCACGGTGTAGTGCTTTCCGGCCCAGATAGAGAGGCAGATGCACCACATCATACACAGCGAGATAATTTTTTTCATAAGTCTGGTTTGTTTTTAGGGTGATAAAAAGAAAGGTGTATTGCCGTTCTTTCGTGGGCAATACACCTTTTATGTAAAGGGTTAGTCTTTCATTAGAAAGTCAGTCTTACACCCACCTGGCAGTGCCAGCGTGAGCTGATGTCGCTCTTCTGGATTTCAGCATTGTTGTAGTAATATAATGGTGTTGTACCATCTGCTGCAAATTCTTTAAGAGTCAAAGGGGAAAGATTGTAAGCGGATTCATAGCTTGCACCCCATTTTTTGTTCAGCATATTGGCAAAGTTGATTATATCGAATGTAAATTCTAGCTTGCCCATGCCTTCAATGTTATAAATAGTTTGTGCTAAGTGTAAATCAATCTCATGTTCCCATTTGCTTAAGTTTGAATTGCGTTCAGCATACTGGCCTCTGTGATTCTTGGCGTAGCTGTCGTTCTCAATCCATTGTTTGAATGCTTCACGGCTCTGTGCTGCAGTCATGATAACTTTGCCTGTTTCTTCATCAATGTTATCAACGAAAGTCATTTTGTTTAACTCTTCATCAGTTGGTATGTAAAGCAAAGAGTTTCCTTTTTGGCCATCGCCGTTAAAGTCCTGCTTTTCGTTCATTGTCAGGCTATAGCGGCTTCCAGAGAATCCATTATAAATAACTGCAATTGTAGTGCTTGTCCATCCATTCCAATATTTAGGACTGCTATAAGAGGCTTGAACCATTACACGGTGAGGAATATCAAACTTAGAAAAACCGAGCTCATTCTGAGAGTTAGTATCTACTGAATAGTTATATTTCCAGTTAGAATAAGCAACAGAACTTGTTCCATCGTTTACTGATTTTGCATGTCCAAAGGTATATGATGCAGACATGTCCAAACCAAAGTTAAAGTGTTTTTCCAGCATTGCAGACAAAGCATAAGTATATCCTTTGTTGGTGTTTCTTAAATTAATAATGCTGTAGTAATCACTTTTAGCTTTACTATAATATGGAGCAGCAGATGCTTCAACTCCCGGAATAGCATATACTTTTTCACCTTTATTTGTCAGTGCTAGGTTTTCAAAGAAGACATTATTCATGGTTTTTGAATAGATTCCTTCCAATGTCATTTTGATGTCACCTGGCAACATTTGTTCTAAAGCAAGGTTGGCGCGGAATACCTGCGGATATTTAAAGTCTTTGGATACAGTTACAATATCCGGACTGAAATAACCACTTCCTGAATTTGCTCCAGCCATAGGATCGTTGGCATATTGTCCTAATGAAGGAGCTGTGTGAGTATGATTTTTACCATCTTTGGGTTCAATAGTGGTACCTTTACTTTCCATACCGGTGTTGTTGAAAGCATTTGACAACCATACAAATGGTACACGACCAGTAAAGATACCTATACCACCACGTAATAATGTGTTATGTGAATCGTTTGTATACCAACGGAAACCGACACGTGGCGAGAACAATACTTTTGCACTTGGGTTTTCTCCAACACGTACGTTGAATCCTTGCTGTGCCGCGTATTCATTAAATGTTGGATTTTCAGTTGGATTGTTAAATATTACAGGAATATCTATACGCAAGCCATACGTCAGGTTGAAATTTGTGGTTACATCCCATTTATCTTGTGCATAGAAACCAAACTGTCCAGACTTCATGGCTGGAGCCCATTGTGTATCACCCCCAGTTAATTCAGGGTCTGTATATTTATAGGAGAACTTATAAGGCTGGTCATCTAAAAATCGTTGTAAATCAGCATAATACCAAGATCCATTTACTGCTTGGATGAATAAGTTCTTCATGCGGTAGATTTCATTGTGCGTACCGAATGTCAGGGTATGGTTACCTAAATACCAAGAGAGATTGTCTTCGAATGTATAGATGTCCTGATCCAGGTAATTGGCACCAGAAGAATATTCTGTACCGATGTTAGCGGTAATAGCTGTTTTTTGGTCACCACCTAAAATGTTTTCAATTTGAACTGTTGGTCCTTGGTAAGCAACATCACGATGGTCACGAATAAAACTGGCTGAAGCACGAAACTCATTGTAGAGGTTTTGTCCTAAGTGAGAAGTTAATTCAGCTACGATAGAGTTTGTTTTATTGTTCATACGGTATCCGCTGTTTACGAAGGTATATGACGTGGATCCTACTCCGTAATTATCATCGTATGAGTTGTTGTGTTGGTAACGCAGAGCTAATTTGTGGTTCTGGTTGATATTCCAGTCAATACGAGCTAACAGTCCAAATGATTTACTTTCAATGTCACGCTGTCCGTATCCTTCCTGAATACCGGTTAGTTTTGCATATTGGTCAGCAATCTGTTTGGCTACATCGTTGGTGATATAGCTGTCTGTGTAACCAGGATATACGCTTGAAGGATAAGATTCTTTCTTCGCTTCTGCGCTTACAAAGTAGAACAATTTGTCTTTTACGATGGCACCGCCCAATGTTCCACCATAAGTACGAGTGTACTGTTGAGTGAGCGGAGATTTTTCATAATCGCGTACGGCACTGTATTTACCATACATGTTGTGGTTGTTGAAGTAAGTGTAAGCCGAACCGTGAGTGGTGTTAGTACCCTGCTTGGTAATGGCATTGATACCACCTCCAGTAAATCCGCTCTGGCGTACGTCGAAGGGAGCTACAACCACCTGGATTTCCTGGATGGCATCCATTGAAATCGGGTTGGCCCCCGTCTGACCGCCGTTGGTTCCGGATGCAGACAGACCGAACACGTCGTTACTTACCGTACCGTCAATCTGGAAACTGTTGTAGCGGTTGTTTGAACCGGCGAAGGTGATACCTCCGTTCTTGGAAGTCATGGCCATCGGCATGTTCTTCACGATGTCGTACACGTTACGGTCGACTGTCGGAGTGTTTTCGATTTTCTGGGTCGAGAAGTTGTGGGCTGCTCCGGCATTGGCTTTGGCATCGGCTACCACTACGACTTCGTCCAGCAGTTCTGAACTCGGTTTCATTTCAGCGTTCAGGCTGAGGGTGTTACCCAGTTCGAGGGAAATACCCGTGTAGGTCGTCTTGTTGTAGCCTACGTAGGAGATCTCAATTTTGTAGGGACCACCGGTACGCATACCTTGGATGGTGTAACGTCCGTCTACGTTCGTGACTGCACCGTAAAGCGTACCCGAAGGTTCGTGAATGGCTACCACTGTAGCGCCAATGACCGGTGCTTTGGTTTCATCGAGAACTTTTCCGCTGATAGCAGAAGTGGTTACCTGAGCATTTGCGCCTGCCGCCATGGCTGAAACGACCAATGCTGAAAACAGGAATTTGGAATGATGTACCATAAAAGTTTAATTAAATGAAATGTAAATCTATTTTTAGTGTTTGTCAGTTTAATGCTTTGTTGTTGGGGAAAGTCTGATAGTCAGTTCCTTCCGTTTTCATTCGCAAAGTTAAAAAATCTTTTTTACCCGTATGGAGGGGAGGTAACGTTTTAACAAAACAGGCGGTAGATAATTAACTATTTTATTTTCCGGTTCTTTTGTCGGATGACTTCATTGGTGGCCTGTGTGGTTGATTTTATGCGGTTTGCCTTTCCTCCAAGTCTTGTAATTGTTTTGTAATTTATTTACTCATTCCGCTTGCTTGCGCGAGGTTACTGCATGAATTTTACATTTGTCTTCTCTCTTAATCTGTGGCCCATCATTTCAGACTTTTGTTTTTTTCCGTATTTTTGCGGGCAAAAGAAAGACGTAGAAGCACGTATGAAACAAAAACTGGAAGAAAATAAAGGAATACCGGCACAACTGTTGTGGATGCTGGCAGTCATTTCGGGATTGTCGGTGGCCAATCTGTATTATAACCAGCCGTTGCTGAATCGTATCAGTGAAGACCTGGACATTTCGGAGTTTACGGCCAACCTGATACCGATGACTACGCAGATTGGATATGCGCTGGGTTTGCTGTTTATCATTCCTCTGGGAGACTTGTACAACCGCAAACACATCATAGTGGTAAACTTTCTGCTGCTGGTGGCTGCTACGTGCAGCATCGCTTCTTCTTCGAGTGTACCTTATATTCTGGCAGCTTCGCTGGTGACGGGTGTCTGCTCGGTCATGCCGCAAATCTTTATTCCGATAGCGGCACAGTTTTCACTTCCGCAAAACAAGGCCCGCAATGTAGGAATGATGGTCAGCGGTTTGTTGACGGGTATTCTCGGCTCTCGGGTAGTCAGTGGGTTTGTCGGTGAATATTGGGGCTGGCGCACCATGTACTATATCGCCGCTGTACTGATGCTTTTGTGTATTTTTCTTATTCTCCGGGTGTTGCCGGATATGCCTTCGAACTTCAAGGGAACCTATGGCGGACTGATGAAGTCGTTGTTCTCATTGTATCGGAATAAACCCACTATCCGGATGGTTTCGGTACGGGCCGGATGCTGTTTCGGCAGTTTCTTGGCTTTGTGGGCATGCCTTGCCTTCAAGTTGAGTGGAGAGCCTTTTCATGCGGGAAACAATGTGATAGGCATGTTGGGGTTGTGTGGCATCGCGGGGGCGTTGACGGCTTCATTTGTGGGTAGTCTGGTGCACAAGCTGGGCGTACGCTTTTTCACTTACCTGGGTTGCGGGTTGATGATCCTGGCCTGGGTGGTGATGTACATGCTCCAGAATTTCTACATCGGGTTTATCATAGGCATTGTGGTGATAGACATCGGTATGCAGTGCATTCAGATAAGCAACCAGACGTGTGCCTTGTCGCTGGCACCGAAAGCGACCAATCGTGTGAATACCATTTTTATGACGACATATTTCGTGGGCGGTTCGCTCGGTACCTTCCTGGCCGGTACATGCTGGCATGCATTTGGCTGGGCCGGTGTGACGGGAGCCGGAATCGGATTGGCTGTAGTGTCTCTGCTGATTACGCTTTTCGCCCGGAATTGATTTAACTGTAGATGTAAGATGAAAAAGAATGTGATTTACCTGAACGACTGGCTGGCAATACATCCTTATACGGCCGTGTGTCCGTCGGATGGGTTCTTTGTGGAACTGGCCAACCAGCTTTATGCGGCATGTGGCCTGGAAGAGTTGCCGGAACAGTACCGGAAGAAAATCTGTCTTTATGCGGCGGCTTATCTGGAGGATATCGTATCGGAACTGGGATTGTGGCAGAGTTTTCTGACGGCTCATACACGTTTGTATGGACGGTGTCTTCCTTTTTATCCCATGGGAAAGAATTATGTGAAGGGAGAGGTCAATGAAGAAGATCTTTGCTTCCTTATCTGGAATACATGGCAGAAAGCGTTGTTCAAGCATACGTATGTAAATCCGTTGGACGGACGTATTCTGCAACAGGCGAAGGCTTTCTTGCCGATATTGGAAGAAGCGTATGAGAAGGCTCCTGAAAATGAGGGGTTGCAAGGATATTTCTCCGGATATGCCGATGAGAAGGAGGCCGACCGGAAACTGTCGTGGCTTTTCGGACATACTTATCTGACGGAACCGTCCATGTGGCCTTATATTGAGCAGGTGACACCGACCGACCGGTTCATTGTGCCGACGGGGCCTCTGGCACTTTTCCTGCACGAATGGATTGACTTGCTGGCGGGCAAGCAGTCGAAGGTTTGGAAATCGGTGCCGGGCTTGTATACGGAAGAGCCTGAAGTGCCGGATACCGTGCTCGAGAAGAATGCGGAGATTTATCGTCTGTTTACGTTGTGGACAGGAGGAAGGCGGATTATTTATTTGAACGGTTATGATTCATTGAAGCGTTTTCTGGTGGAAATTCTTCAATGGCCGGACGATGAAAACCATACTTTGCCACAGATGAAAGAGAACCGGAATTTTGTGCTGATGGTGGATGAACGGAAGGGGCTTTTGTTGGCCAAGGATGTGTGTGAGTACATTGCCGATACGGAAAATCCGTATTACAATCAGGAGGAGGCTGCGGTCAATGCGTTTCGTATGCTGACCGAAGAGATGCTTTGTCCGCCCGATTTGCTGACGTATTGCATCTGTGAGAATCTGTTGCCGGATGCGGAGTTGCCCGAAGTGGGAGAGAAGATGCTGGTTCGCCTGAATGCCGATTTCATAGCCCGTCATTCTTTGTTGTATTACTACAGAGGCGATTGAGGAAACAAGCGTCAATAAAGAAATTACCTCCTGTCTTCAGCCATGCGATTGGAACGTGTGAAAACTGAGACAGGAGGTTTTTTATGGGGTCGTTTATCGACATGAAAAAAGAGGCTGTCTCTGTTTCCAATGGAATGGAAACAGAGACAGCCTTACTTATAAGATTAAAAATCTAGAATTAGCAGACTTTGTGTGAGCCGTCGCTGATGACTACATCGTATACCTTCGGACTGCGACCGAATTTTTCTTTGAAGCGTTCTTTTGCAGTAGAGATGAAGGTTTCATACAGCTCGTTCTTTACCAGGTTGATGGTGCATCCGCCGAATCCGCCGCCCATCACGCGTGAACCTGTAACTCCGCAATCGAATGCGATGTCGTTCAGGAAGTCGAGTTCTTCGCAGCTCACTTCGTACAGCTTGCTCATGCCGTGGTGAGTTTCGTACATCTTCTGACCTACTGTTTCATAGTCACCTTTTTCCAATGCATCACATACATCCAATACACGCTGGATTTCTTCGATTACATATTCTGCACGCATGTAGTCTTCTTGAGTGATTTCTGCTTTTACTTCGTTCAGCATGTCCATTGTGCAGTCTCTCAGGAATTCTACGTTCGGGTGATTCTTCTTAATGGCAGCCACCACAGCTTCACAGCTCTGACGACGTTTGTTGTATGCAGAAGAAGCCAGTTCATGTTTCACTACTGAATCAACCAATACCAGACGGTATCCATCCGGGCGGAAGGGGAAGTACTGGTATTCCAGTGAACGGCAGTCCAGACGAATCAGGTGGCCTTCTTTACCGAATACGGAAGCAAACTGGTCCATGATACCGCAGTTCACACCGCAATAGTTATGTTCAGTTGCCTGACCTACTTTAGCCAGTTCGAATTTGTCAATTTTGTTGTCTCCAAACAAATCGTTCAACGCAAAAGCGTATGTAGATTCCAAGGCAGCAGAAGAAGACATTCCGGCACCCAGAGGCACATCACCGGCAAATGCGGTGTTGAAGCCTTTCACATCAACTCCGCGTTTGATCATTTCGCGGCAAACACCGAAGATATAACGTGCCCAGCTTGCTTTCGGGGCATCTTCTTCGTTCAGACCAAATTCTACGTAGTCTTTCAAGTCGATGGAGTAAGCGCAAACTTTATCTTTTCCGTTCGGTTTGATTTCGGCTACCATGCCTTTGTCTACTGCTCCCGGGAATACAAATCCTCCGTTGTAGTCTGTGTGTTCACCGATCAGGTTGATGCGTCCCGGAGAAGTATATACTGAGCCTGTTGTACCGTCAAAATGCTTGATGAAGCGGCTTCTTACAAATTCTATGTCCATAATGATAAAAATTTAAAGGTTAATATTAAAAAAAGCATATCCGGCCCTGACGCGCAGGACCGGACAGCCGGAATTATTCTACAGGAATATCTTTGTTTACGTTCTTGCAACCTGTTACACCGTAGAACAACAGGTAAGCAAGCATAGCTACAATCAGCCAATAGCTGGCCATATAACCTACTGCATCGGAGATGACTTGTTGCAGCAACGGGAAGATTCCACCACCTACTACCATCATCATAAAGATTCCGGAAGCCTGTGCGGTGTATTTGCCCAATCCTTCTACAGCCAAGTTAAAGATACCTCCCCACATGACAGAAGTACACAGACCGCAGAGTACAAGGAACAATGCACTTACCGGAACACGGGGTGTCTCCATTGATTTTACGACCTCAGCGGGAGTTGAATGTATTTCTTTCAGTGCATCTGAATAGGGTGCCAAAGCTTCTTCCGACGGATTGCTGACGAATGCTGCAATCTGTTCGGCCGGAACCCCTGCGTTTGTCAAGATTTCAGAGGTCTTGGTTACCGGATCGTATACCACTTTCGGTACATTGAAACCTACTGTTTTGGGGGTAAAGATGGCAATCACGGTGAAGATTATGGCGGTAGCAGAAACTGTAATCAACTGTGCACGGGTTGAAACTTTTCCACTGATGATACTACTGGTCAGACGTCCCACCAGCATCAACAGCCAGTAAATAGCTGCGATGGCACCACCGATGGCGGCTCCGTTGGTCAGGATACCGGCTCCTTTTTCACTTGAATCTGCCAAATAGAAGTTCAGTGTGCCCGGAATACCGATTTCAATACCTACATAAATAAAGATACCGATAACCCCCAGCACCGTATGGCGGAAACTCCAGGGGCTATGAGAGAATTTTTCTTTAACTGTATTGTCGCCTTTCTTTCTCATGTGAGGTTCCGGAATCGATACGAAAGAAATCACGATGAAAGTGAAAGCAAACACGCCCATGGCGATGAACAGCAGTGGAGCCACGTCAGACATCGCTGTCTTGGGAGTAACTGTACCGATAAGTACACCTACGAAAAGCGGAGTCAGTGTACCCGCCAATGAGTTCAATGCACCACCTGTTTGGATCAGCTGGTTACCTTTGTTACCACCGCCTCCTAGCAAGTTCAGCATCGGGTTGACAACTGTATTCAGCATACATACGCTGAAACCGCAGATAAAGGCACCCAACAGGTACACAATGAAGTTCAACTTGATGGAGTATTCACCTAAAGAGAATACATCCACGTCAGCTCCGAAGAGACTTGAAAGATATTGTACCAGCAAACCGGCAAAGCCGACTGCCATGGCAGTCAAAGATGTTTTTTTGTATCCGATTTTTACCAGCATGTTACCGGCAGGAATACCCATGAAAAGGTATGCCAAGAAGTTCATCATGTTACCCATCATACCCAATGTGTTCGCACCGGCATACTGGTTTTTCCAGATGGTACCAAACGGTGCAGCCAGGTTGGTAACAAATGAAATCATCGCAAACAGAAAGAACATCGTAATGATTGCGATGACATTAGTTTTTTGTTTTTGTTGCTCCATGGTTTAAATTGAAAGTGTATTAAGTTATAAATTAGATTGATTTTCTAGGTATTATTTTTCGATGCCAAATTTATAGATGGTTACCTGGTGATAGGTATCTTCTGGTTTCAGTATTACTGAAGGGAAATGGCCTTTGTTGGGTGAATCAGGGAAGTGCTGTGCTTCGAAACAGATGGCACTTCTGGCCGGGAAAGTGGCTCCATGGTATCCGGCGAAACCGTTGTGCCAGTTGGCTGTGTAGACCTGTACGCCCGGTTCGGTGGTATAAACTTCCAGTGAACGTCCGCTTTCGGGTTCCACGCATTTTGCGGCGAAGACCAAGGCATCTGTTTCCCGTTTGTTCAATACGTAGCAGTGGTCGTATCCGGCTCCGTGGATGAGTTGCTGGAAAGGCTCATTGATGCGGCTTCCCACCGTATGGGGTGTACGGAAGTCCATCGGTGTACCTTCCACCTTCAGAATTTCTCCTGTCGGGATAGATACTTCATCAATAGGAATGTAATAGTCTGCGTTGATGGTGACGATATTGTTGTCTACGGTCGGTGTAGGATTATTCAAACCGGCCAGGCTGAAGAATGCATGATTGGTCAGATTGATAATGGTTTTTTTGTCCGTGTTGGCCACGTAGGTAATGACCAGTTCATTTTCATTGGTGAAGGTGTAGGTAACTGTGACATCCAGATTACCAGGGAAACCTTCTTCTCCATCTTTTGCCACATAATGAAGCACGACACTCTGTTCGTTTTCCTGCTTGGCATCCCATACGCGGGCATGAAAACCTGTGGGGCCCCCATGAAGAGAATTTGGGCCGTTGTTGATGGTCAGGTTGTATTCTTGACCGTCTATCAGAAAACTACCTTTGGCAATACGGTTGCCATAACGTCCGATTAAGGTGCTGAGGAAAGGTTCGTGGCTTTGAATGACGTGGTCAATACTGTCGTGACCTTGTACGACATTGGCCAGTTTTCCGTTTTTATCCGGAACCATGATTGCTAAGATCGCTCCCCCGTAGTTTGTGATGGCTGCTTCAGCGCCGTTTTGATTTGAAAGAATAAACAAATCCGTTTCTTTACCGTCGATTGTTTTTTGAAAATCTGCTCTTTTTAAGCCGCTTAAATTATTTTCTTTGTAAAATGTGTTGTTCATATTATTAAAATCTTTTAGTTCACACATTATTTTGTTGTGCAAATAAAAAGATTTTCTATCACATACCCAAACATTTTGCAAAGAAAGAATATGTTTTATTTGTTTAAAGAAAGTAAATCGGCTACAATGAAACTACTTCCTCCCACAAATATGAAATCCTCGGGCAGAGCCTGTGTACGGGCCATTTTGAAGGCTTCTGCTACATGTGGGTAGGCCTCACCGTGCAATCCGAACTTTTCTCCTAAAGCTTTCATTTTGTCACAAGGAAGAGCTCGTTTCACGCTGGCTTGTGTGAAATAGTAACGGGCTTCTTTGGGGAGCATGGAGAGTACGCCACTCACGTCTTTGTCGTTCACCATTCCAATGACAATATGTAGGGTCTGATAGGATTGGTTTTTAAGCTGTTCTGTGATGTATTGCATGCCGCCCACGTTGTGTCCGGTGTCGCAGATGATGGTGGGATGTTCTCCCAGTTTTTGCCAGCGTCCCATCAGGCCGGTCAGTTCGCAGACATGCAGGAAACCCTCCCGTACATTTTCTTCCGTGAGGCGATAGCCTGCATCGGGAAGGCGGCGGATGGCAGAGAGCAGGGTGTTGGTGTTCTTCAACTGGCACAGTCCGCCCAGTTCACCCTCCAGGTTGGCATAGTCTGCCGTCTGATAGACGTAGTGCATGGCTTCGTTCCGTGTGGCGCTGAGAAGCAGGTGCTCGTCTTCGGTAAATACGATGGGGGCACCTACGGCTTCTGCCTTGGCTTGAAAGACCGGTCGGGTTTCCGGAGTGGTTTCTCCGATGATTACTGGAACGCCTTTTTTGATGATACCGGCTTTTTCGGAAGCAATCTTTGCCAGCGTATTGCCCAGAAACTGTACGTGGTCGAAGCTGATGTTGGTGATGACGCACAAGTCGGGCTGGATGATGTTGGTACAGTCCAGTCTTCCTCCAAGGCCCACCTCAATGACGGCCACATCCACTTGTTGTTGGGCGAAATAAGTAAAAGCCATGGCAGTGGTCAGCTCAAAGAAAGAAGGGTGTAGCGGTTCGAAGAAGGCACGGTGTTTTTCTACGAAGTCGATGACGAACTCCTGGCTCACCGGTGTGCCGTTCACACGGATTCGTTCGCGGAAATCGACGAGGTGTGGAGAGGTGTAGAGGCCTGTCTTATAGCCTGCAGACTGTAGGATGGCTGCCAGCGTATGCGAGCAAGAACCCTTTCCGTTGGTTCCGGCCACGTGGATGGTGCGGAAACGGCGGTGAGGGTGGTTGAAATAATTGTCCAAGGCGTACGTGTTGTCCAGTCCCTCTTTGTAGGCATCCTTGCCAACTTGCTGAAACAGAGGGGCACTGTTATATAGATAAGTGAGTGTTTCCTGATAATTCATGATTCTTGTTTTTTAAGCCGCTGCAAATATCATCATTTTTATCAGGATAACCTATCTTTTTAGCTTTCATTTACCACCAGTATGGTCCTTGAGGGGCTCTGATTCCTTCCACACCGATGCTGATGGAACTGCTTTCGTTGAATTTGAAGTTGATCATTCCGCCAATCCGGTCTGGGGCAAAATTGGGCAGAGGGTAGTAGTAGGGCGAACGTTTCGGCATGAGTGACTTGTTGCCATACGCATACAGGCTGATTCGTTCGTTCACCTTAAAGGCTGCGATACCGGCAATGCCCACGTTCCGGTAGTTGATGCCTCCCCAGTTGAAATTGCTGGCATACAGTCCGCCAGCCACGCTGAGGCGTTTGTTCAGGGGAACGGCATACAGGAAGGCTGCATCCTGTCCGAATCCTACGCCGGAAGGCGCATATTTGCTGGGGCTGAACGTGACGTTCATGCCGATGGAGGCATTGAATCCTTTATGCAGCTCCCATGTGGTATAGCTGAAGGGAGTGATGCCATACATGTCGAAGGGAGAATATAGATAATGTGATTGTACGGGTGCGGGCAGAGGTACACTGAGGGTATCCTGCGGCAACAGATTCTCCGTGTGCAGGGGAGCGGCAGAAACGGAGTCGGCCGGAAGAGACTTTTTGTTTTCGGTCTGTGCAAAGACGAGGACCGGACAAAACAGCATTCCTATCAAGATACAGTGTTTCATTGATTCTTGTTTTTAGGTTGCCTCAAAAGTACAAAAAAAGTGCCTTGCATTTTCTGCGATTATCTCTTTTTAGGTTGGGTTTAAAGATTATTTGGAGAATGAGAGGGGAACCCATAAAAAAAGGCCATTCCCGCGAAGGAATGACCTTGTATTTCTGTCAAAAAGAGATTGTGTTAGTCGAATAGGCTTCTGAACTTCTTGAAGATTTTTTCTTTCAGGCTCATGTTCGGCTTGAAGTTCTCGGCTTCCTGCCATTTTTCGAGTGCCTGACGTTCTTCTTTGGTCAGTGTTTCCGGAATGTAGACGCTGACATTGACCAGCAAGTCGCCTGTTCCCGTATTGTATCCGTAGTTGTTGATGTTCGGTAAGCCTTTACCCCGCAGGCGGAGTACCTTACCAGGCTGTGTACCCGGTTCTATCTTGATTTTGGCCTTTCCGTCGATGGTCGGGATTTCTACCGTACCTCCCAGGGCTGCGGTCGGAACGCTCAGCAGCAGGTTGTAAATCAGGTCGCTTTCGTCACGAATCAGTTCCGGATGCTTTTCTTCTTCAATCAAGACCAGCAGGTCGCCCGGCACTCCGTTGTGCTTTCCGGCATTACCTTTTCCGTTGATGGTTACCTGCATGCCTTCAGCCACTCCGGCAGGAATCTTCACGGTGACTACTTCTTCACCGTACACGATGCCTTCGCCGCCGCATTCCTTACATTTGTTCTTGATGATTTTTCCTTCACCTCCACATTGCGGACATACGGTCTGGGTCTGCATCATACCGAAAATACTCTGCTGTGTGCGGGTTACGCTACCTGTTCCATGGCAGGTAGGACAGGTTTCCGTACCTCCGTCGCCTTCGGCACCCGTACCGTGACAGTGACTGCACTGCACATATTTCTTCAGTTTGAACTTCTTTTCTACTCCTGTAGAAATTTCTTTCAGGTTTAATTTGACTTTTACCCGCAGGTCGGAACCACGGAACTTACGCTGGCGTGGCTGACTGCTTCCGCCAAATCCGCTGCTGAATCCGCCAAAGCCTCCGTGTCCACCAAAAATATCACCGAACATAGAGAAGATATCGTCCATGGACATGCCTTGGCCATTGAATCCGCCGAATCCACTTCCGCCTCCGGCTGCACCGTCTACCCCTGCAAAACCAAACTGGTCATAACGTGCACGTTTGTCGGCATTGCTCAACACTTCGTAGGCTTCTGCTGCTTCCTTGAATTTCTCCTCTGCCTCCTTGTCGCCCGGGTTGCGGTCCGGGTGATACTGGATGGCTTTCTTTCGATACGCTTTCTTTATTTCGTCTGCCGTGGCCGTTTTGGCAACTCCAAGCACTTCATAATAATCTCTTTTCGCCATGACTCTACCTGTTTATTATTGGGCAACCACCACTTTGGCGTGACGGATGACTTTCTCGTTCAACTTGTATCCTGTTTGTACGCAGTCCAGCACTTTTCCTTTTTGGTCTTCACTGGAAGCCGGCACCAATGCGATGGCTTCGTGGAAATCAGTATCGAAGTCCTGACCGACAGGTTCTATCTTTTCCAAACCTTCCTGATGCAGGTTTTTCAGGAACTTCTGGTAAATCAGTTCTACCCCGTCGTAGATGGCCTTCACGTCTTCCGCTTTCTGCATGTTCTGCAGTGCGCGTTCCAAATCGTCCAGAATCGGCAGTACGGCGTTGATGGCCTTTTCACCACCGTTCTTGATCAGTTCAGCCTTTTCCTTGATGGTACGTTTCCGGAAATTATCGAATTCTGCAGACAGGCGCAGGTATTTGTCTTTCTGCTCGTCGATTACTTTCTGAGCTTCTTCCAATTCCTTTTCCAGCTTTTCTTCTGCAGTGAGTTCCTTCTTTTCTTCCCCTTCTTTCTGGGTTTCTTGCGTTTCCGCTTCTTGAGATTCAGCGGCAGTCTGCGCGTTTTCGGCAGTGTTCTGCTGTTGGTTCTTCAATTCTTCTTCCACGTTTGGGTTTTGATTTTTGTTACTCATATCTTAATGGTTTTTATTTCAGTTGAATGTTTTTGCTTTTTCACTAGCAAAATCTGTGCCTCAATCCGATTCTTGTGCGAATTGGCCGCAAAAATAATAAAAAACTGCCACACTGACATGGAAAAAGGTAAGTTTCAGTTTCGGCCTCTCCTTTTTTCATTTCATCATCCCGAAAGGTCGGTTCAACCCTTGATTTGTCTGTTTCACACTTTTATGCATCTTTTAGAGGAAGCGAGGAATTAATTTTGCTACCATCATCAATCAACACTCAAGAAAATGTTTAAGAAAATAGTCCGTTTTTCAATTCGCAAAAAACTGTTTGTCGCCCTGACGACACTGTTTTTAATGATAGGGGGCATCTATTCCATGCTGACATTGCCCATTGATGCCGTGCCCGATATCACCAATAATCAGGTGCAGATTGTCACGGTGTCGCCCACGTTGGCGCCTCAGGAGGTGGAACAGCTCATTACGTTCCCGATAGAGGTGGCCATGAGCAACATCATGAATGTACAGGAAATCCGTTCGGTGTCCCGTTTCGGACTTTCCGTGGTGACGGTCGTGTTCAAGGAAAGCGTGCCCACGCTGGATGCCCGTCAGCTGGTAAATGAGCAGATACAGACCGTGGCTGGAGAGATTCCCTCCAATTTGGGGGTACCGGAAATGATGCCTATCACTACCGGGTTGGGCGAAATCTATCAGTATGTGCTGAAGGTGGCTCCCGGGTATGAAAAGAAGTACGATGCCATGGAGCTGCGTACCATCCAGGATTGGATTGTGAAACGCCAGCTTTCAGGTATTCCGGGTATCGTGGAAATCAACAGCTTCGGAGGTTACCTGAAGCAGTATGAGGTAGCCGTCGACCCGGATGCCTTGTATTCGTTGAACATCACCATCAGTGATGTGTTCGATGCGCTGAGCCGCAACAACCAGAACACGGGAGGAAGCTATATAGAAAAGGTAAACCGGGCGTATTACATCCGTTCGGAGGGTATGATTTCCGATTTGAAAGACATTGAGCAGATTGTCGTGACCAACCGGGGCGGGATTCCCGTGCATGTGAGCGACATCGGAAAAGTACGCTATGGCGCTCCCAAGCGTTTCGGAGCCATGACCAAGGATGGAGAAGGTGAGTGCGTGGGAGGTATCGCCATGATGCTGAAAGGAGCCAACGCCAATGTGGTGACCCAGGAACTGGAGAAGCGGGTGGCCAAGGTACAGAAGATGCTGCCCGAGGGTATCAGCGTAGAACCGTACCTGAACCGTTCGGAATTGGTGAACCGTAACATTTCGACGGTCATCCGTAACCTGGTGGAAGGAGCCATTATCGTGTTCCTCGTATTGATTGTGTTCCTGGGAAATGTACGTGCCGGACTGATTGTGGCGTCCGTCATTCCCTTGGCCATGCTCTTTGCCTTTATCCTGATGCGGGTATTCGGCGTGTCGGCCAACCTGATGAGTTTGGGGGCCATCGACTTTGGTATTGTGGTAGACGGTTCCATCGTGATATTGGAAGGTATTCTGGCACACATCTATAGCAAGAAATGGATGGGCCGCACACTGAGCAAGCAGGAGATGAATGAGGAAGTGGAAAAAGGTGCCGGCAATGTGGTGCGGAGCGCGACGTTTGCCGTACTGATTATTCTGATAGTGTTCTTCCCGATATTGACCTTGACGGGAATTGAAGGCAAGTACTTTACTCCGATGGCCAAGACCTTGGTGTTCTGTATCATCGGTGCCCTGTTGCTGTCGCTCACTTATGTGCCGATGGTGGCTTCGCTTTTCCTGAAACGTACCGTGGCTGTGAAGCCGACCTTGGCCGACCGTTTCTTCGAGAAGTTGAATCGTGTGTATCACCGTGCCTTGAATTTCTGTCTGGCCCATGTGTGGGGTACGTTGGCTTCGGCCTTTACCTTATTAATATTGTCCTTCTTGTTGTTCACCCGGTTGGGAGCCGAATTTATTCCGACACTCGACGAAGGCGACTTTGCCATGCAGATGACGCTTCCGGCAGGTAGTTCACTGAGCCGCAGTATCGAGGTGTCGCTTGCGGCCGAGAAGAAACTGAAGGAGGATTTTCCGGAAATCAAGCACGTGGTCGCCAAAATCGGTACGGCTGAAGTACCTACCGACCCGATGGCCGTAGAGGATGCCGACGTGATGATTGTGATGAAGCCGTTCAGTGAATGGACTTCGGCCAGCAGCCGCGCGGAGATGGTGGAGAAGATGAAAAAGTCGCTGGAGTCGGTGAAGGGAGCCGAGTTCAATTTCAGCCAGCCCATCCAGTTGCGTTTCAATGAGCTGATGACAGGAGCCAAAGCCGATATCGCCATCAAACTGTATGGAGAAGATATGGCCGAACTCTATGCTAAGGCCAAAGAGGCGGCCAAGTATGTGAAACAGGTGCCTGGAGCTTCCGATGTGTTGGTAGAGCAGGCCATGGGACTTCCGCAGTTGCTGGTGAAATACGACCGTGCTAAGATTGCCCGCTACGGCATCGACATAGAGGAACTGAATACGATTATCCGTACGGCCTACGCCGGAGAGACAGCCGGAGTGGTCTTTGAAAACGAACGTCGTTTCGACCTCGTACTGCGTCTGGATAAGGATAAGGTGCAAGACCTGAATATCGACAAACTGTTTGTCCGCACGAGCGAAGGCATCCAGATACCGGTCAGCGAGGTGGCTAGCATCGACCTGGAGAACGGGCCGTTGCAGATTAACCGTGATGCCACCAAACGACGGATTGTCATCGGTGTCAATGTGCGTGATGCCGACATCCAGCAGGTGGTGGAACAGATACGTACTTCACTGGAGAAAAATGTCAAGCTGAAACCCGGTTATTACTGGGAATACGGCGGACAGTTTGAAAACCTGCAGAATGCCGTACGCACGTTGAGCATTGTGATTCCGATTGCCCTGATGCTGATACTTTTGCTGTTGTTTTTCGCATTTAGAAGCGTAATTTATTCGTTAGTTGTTTTTTCTACCGTACCTTTGTCTCTGATTGGAGGTATCGTAGCCTTGTGGTTGCGTGGACTCCCGTTCAGTATCTCGGCCGGTGTGGGATTTATCGCCCTGTTTGGTGTGGCCGTGCTGAATGGTATCTTGATGATCAATCATTTTAATGATTTGCGAAAAGAAAAAACTTATACTATGTGTACGAATCGAATCATTGCAAAAGGATGTCCTCATCTGTTGAGACCGGTGTTCCTGACCGGACTGGTGGCTTCACTGGGCTTTGTGCCCATGGCGGTAGCTACCTCGGCCGGAGCCGAAGTACAACGCCCGCTGGCGACCGTAGTGATTGGCGGACTGATTGTGTCTACCGTGCTGACCTTGATTGTCATTCCGGTGTTCTACCGGCTGGTAAATGTCATTGCCCATTTGTGGGGACGGAAAAGACACCGTGCTCGGTTGGGCCGAAAAACCGGAATGACCTGTCTGCTGTTATTGCTGGCCGTATCTGCTTCCGCCGTGAATCCGACTCCTCAGAAGGCGATTTCGCTGGATGAGGCTTTGGAAATAGCCTTGCAGAATCACCCACGGTTGAAGATGGCCAATGCGGAAATCGAACGGAGCCGGGCAGCCCGTGGAGAAGTGTGGGACGGGGGTAACACTTCGTTCAGCTACTCCTGGGGGCAGTTGAACGGGGAATACCGGAAAGATAACGAACTGTCGGTAGAACAGTCGCTCGGTTCCTTGCTGACTCCTTTTTATAAGAATGCCTTGGTCAATGCACAGGTGACCACCGGCAGTAACTACCGCGACATGGTGAAGAAAGAAATTGTGGCCGAAGTGAAACGGGCGTGGGTGTACTATCAATATGCTCTCCATTTGTATCGTTTGTATGGAGAGCAGGAGGAGCTGGCCCTGAAGCTGCGTGAAAGCGGGGAACTGCGTTATCAGCAGGGAGATATTGACCAGACACAACGGAACATGATTGCCACGCTGGCAGCGGATCTTCACACCCGCAGCCTGCAGGCACGGGAGGAAGTGGAGCTGGCTTCCCGTCGTTTTGCGTGGGCCTGCTATGCCGGTGCGCCGGTAGTGCCCAATGACAGTTCGCTGGCCGTACTTCCGCTCTCTTTGCAGGACCGTACGCTTTCGGCAGCCCATCTGAACTATTTTGCCAGTCAGGTACAGGAAAAGAAATCGGAACTCCGCATTGAACGCAGCAAGTTTTTCCCGGAGTTCTCACTGGGGTATGTGCGTCAGAAAATCGCCCCGCTGAACGGATTGAACTCGTGGATGGTGGGCGTGTCTTTCCCCATTCTGTTCTTCCCCCAGCGCAGCCGCAGCAAGCAGGCCAAGGTGAACCTGCAGATTGCAGAATGGCAGGCTGAGCAGAACCGGGTACAGTTGAACAACCAGGTGGAAGAGCTTTTCCGCCGTGCCCGCCAGCAGCAGGAGAGTCTGGATTATTATTCCAAGGCTGCCTTGAAAGAGGCAGAAGCCTTGCAGGAAAGTGCCCTGCTGAAGTTCAAGGAAAGTGAAATCAATATCACGGACTTCGTGCAGAGCCTGAACGCTTCACGCGACATCCGCCGGAGTTACATTGAAACGGTATATGCCTATAACGTATCCGTACTGGAAATCGAATTATACACTGAATAAAAAATAAAAAGCATAACAAGATGAAACAGATACTTTTTTTCTCAGCCTTATGGTGTGCACTGGCTTTCACGGCTTGCGGGGGAGGTGCATCCGAACAAACAACCGATGAAGCAGCCGGCACACAGTCGGCACAGGCCGACAGTCTTTCAGCCTCGGCCGACAGCGTGGAAGTGGACGGGGTTTCTGGAGCGACCCAGGTGGCCAATGCACCGTCTTTCAACGGCATCCTGATGGTACCTCCGCAGCAGCATGCCACCATTACCTTGAGCATGGGAGGCGCTGTACACAGCGTGGCTTTCCTTCCGGGCAGCTACGTACAGAAGAACCAAGTAATTCTGACATTGGAAAATCCGGACTTCATCGCCTTGCAGCAGACCTGGCTGGATGCAGCCGCACAAGTGGAATTTCTGGAAAAAGAATATCTCCGCCAGAAGAACCTGGCTTCGCACGAGGCCGCTTCACAGAAACAGATGCAGCAGAGCAAGTCGGACTATCTCTCCATGAAGAGCCGGTTGGATGCGGCGGCTGCCCAGTTGCAGATTCTGGGTATGGATACCCGTCATTTGCAGACGCAGGGCATTCATCCTTATTTGGAGATAAAAGCTCCGCTGAGCGGATATGTGACGAACATGAACGTCAATCTGGGAAAATATTTCAATGTGGGTGAACCTGTATGTGATGTGATTGACAAGCAGGCACTGATGTTGCAGCTGACTGCTTACGAGAAAGATTTGGACGATTTGAAGGTGGGCGACCAGATTGAGTTTCGTGTGAACGGCATGGGAAACAAGACTTTTGAAGCCGTGTTGGTTTCCATCGACCAGATGGTGGACAGCACCAACCGCTCCATCAAGGTGTATGCCCGTGTGTTGCATCCGCTGAAAGATTTCCGTCCCGGAATGTATGTATCAGCCCGTAAGGCTCCCCAAAAATCTTGATTGTGACGCATGAAGCGAATCGTGAACAATAAATATCTGCTGGTAGTGAATGCCATCGCCATCATGGTGGCATTCCTTACGCATTTCCCGGAACTGATTACCTTGTCGAATCCGTATTCGGCCGACGGGCTTTCGTTTCCGGGTATGCACTGGGCAGATGTGGGCAATGAGGTGCTGTTTACGTATGTTTCCTTGTTGTTGCTTTTCTTCCTGAACGAGGCCGTGTTCCATTTCAACAGTGACATGGTTTCCATCGGGTGGAAGAAGATGCTCTGCGCGTTTGTGCTCACGTGGATTGCGAGCAATCTGCTTGGAAAGTTTTTCGTCTACTTGCACCAGCATTTCGACATTCCGGCCATTGATGCCATGCTTCACCATTATCTCCATCCTTTACGGGATTTCCTGATTACCTGCATTGTGACGGGAAGCTGTTATTTTTTTCATCAGAACCGGAAAAGCCGCAAGATGTTGCTCGAAAACCAGCAGTTGCGCACGGAAAACATCATCAACCAGTATGAAGCCCTGAAGAGCCAGCTGAATCCGCACATGTTGTTCAATTCGCTGAACACCTTGTATCTGCTCATTCGCGAATCGCCCGACAAGGCCCGTCATTACCTGGAGGAGCTGTCGAAGGTGATGCGTTACACCTTGCAGGACAATGAGTCGCATTCTGTAACCCTGCGGGAGGAGATGGAATATGTGAGGTCATATATGTATCTACTGCAGGTGCGTTACGAAGAGAATCTGCAGTTTGACATCCGGATTTCGCCGGAGCTGCTTTCCCGCAAGCTGCCTCCCATGGCTCTTCAGCTATTGATAGAGAATGCCGTGAAGCACAATGAAATCAGTAACCGCCGTCCGCTGACGGTGCTGGTAAAGGCGGAAGGCGATACGGTGGAGGTGAGCAACCCGTTGCAACCCAAGCGGGGTGGGGCGGCCGGAATGGGAATCGGACTGGCCAACCTGGCCAAACGTTACCAGTTGCTGTATAAAAAAGAGGTTTCCGTACAGGAAGAGAACAACCGTTTTACTGTGATTTTGCCTTTGATTTGAAATGAAAACACTGATTATAGAAGATGAGAAAGCGGCTTTGCGCAACCTGAAGGCCGTGATGCAGGAAGTAGACACCGATTTTGAAATCGTCGGGGAGGTGGACAGCATTTTCGACGGAGTGGAATGGTTTCGTATGCATCCCATGCCGGAGCTGGTGTTTATGGACATCCATTTGGCCGACGGCTCAGCCTTCGACATTTGTGCACAGGTGGACATCACCTGTCCGATTATCTTTACCACGGCCTACGATGAATATGCATTGCGGGCGTTCAAGGTGAACAGCGTGGCCTATCTGCTCAAGCCCATCAGCCGTACTGACTTGCAGGAGGCCATGCACAAGCTGGAACTGTTGGGCGGACAGCCGAAGGAGGAGAAACAGCCCGACCTGTCGGATATTATCCGTAGCCTGAAAAAGGAGGAAAGCTACAAGACCCATTTTCTGGTGCCGGTGAAGGGCGACAAATTCCTGCCGGTATCGGTCGATTCCATCCAGTATTTCTATATTTCCAACGGGCTGGTCAAGGCTGTCGACGGAGACGGGAAGGAGTTTGTGTTCTCGCAGTCGCTCGACGAGCTGGCCGAACTGCTCAACCCGCACGATTTCTTCCGGGCCAACCGTCAGTTTATCGTATCGCGGAAGGCCGTATCCGACATCAGTCTGTGGTTCAACGGACGGTTGGCCATCAACTTGAAAGTGCCGGTGCCCGAGAAAATCATCATCAGCAAGGCCAAGGCTTCGGAACTGAAGGACTGGTTCTGAACAGAAAGGGAGAAACGCTTCGTGGTTTTTCCCTTTATTTTTTCGGTGGAAATCCGTATCTTTGCCGCATAATTCAAAAAAAGGTAGAAAAAACAGATGATAACAGTTTCAAATGTAGCCGTTCAATTTGGTAAAAGAGTGTTGTATAACGACGTGAACCTGAAGTTCACGAATGGTAATATTTATGGCATCATCGGAGCCAACGGTGCCGGTAAGTCTACGTTCCTGAAAGTGATTTCGGGCGAGCTGGACCCCACCAAGGGAAGTGTCACCCTGGGACCGGGCGAACGTCTTTCGGTGTTGAGCCAGGACCACTTCAAGTTTGATGCCCATACGGTGCTCGATACCGTGCTGATGGGACACACCGTGTTGTGGGACATCATGAAGCAGCGCGAGGCCCTGTATGCCAAGGAAGACTTTACCGATGAAGACGGTATCAAGGCAGCCGAACTGGAAGAAAAGTTTGCCGAACTGGAAGGCTGGAATGCCGAGAGCGATGCGGCCATCCTGCTGAGCGGGCTGGGCATCAAGGAAGACAAGCATAACACGCTGATGGGTGATTTGAGTGGTAAGGAAAAGGTGCGCGTGATGCTGGCACAGGCGCTTTTCGGAAATCCGGACAACCTGTTGCTCGACGAGCCGACCAACGACCTGGACATGGATACGGTGACCTGGCTCGAAGAATACCTTTCCAACTTTGAGCATACCGTGCTGGTGGTGAGCCACGACCGTCACTTCCTCGACTCGGTATGTACGCATACGGTCGATATTGACTTCGGCAAGGTGAACCTCTTTGCCGGTAACTATAGCTTCTGGTACGAATCCAGCCAGCTGGCTCTCCGTCAGCAGCAGAACCAGAAGGCCAAGGCGGAAGAAAAGCGCAAGGAACTGGAAGAATTTATCCGTCGTTTCTCTGCCAATGTGGCGAAGTCCAAGCAGACTACCAGCCGCAAGAAGATGCTGGAGAAACTGACGGTCGACGAAATCAAGCCGTCGTCACGCAAGTATCCGGGCATCATCTTTACGATGGACCGCGAACCGGGCAACCAGATTCTGGAGGTGTCGGGTCTGCGTGCCGAAACGGAAGAGGGTACGGTGCTCTTCAACGACGTGAACTTCACGGTGGAGAAGGGCGACAAGATTGTGTTCCTGAGCCGCGACCCGCGTGCCATGACGGCCTTGTTCGAGATTATCAACGGCAACCGCAAGGCGCAGGCCGGACATTATAACTGGGGGGTAACCATCACCACGGCTTACCTGCCATTGGACAACACTGATTATTTCAACTGCGACCTGAACCTGGTGGACTGGCTGAGCCAGTACGGTCAGGGCAATGAGGTGGAAATGAAAGGCTACCTGGGACGCATGCTGTTCTCCGGCGAAGAAGTGATGAAGAAAGTCAGCGTGCTGTCGGGAGGAGAGAAGATGCGTTGTATGATTGCCCGCATGCAGCTGCGCAATGCCAACTGCCTGATTCTGGATACTCCGACCAATCACCTGGACTTGGAATCCATTCAGGCGTTCAACAACAACCTGAAGATTTACAAGGGAAATGTGCTCTTCTCTTCGCACGACCATGAGTTCATCGAAACCGTGGCCAACCGTATCATCGAGCTGACTCCGAACGGCATCATCGACAAGATGATGGATTACGACGAGTACATCTCATCCGACCATATCAAGGAAATGCGTGCCCGTATGTACGGCGATAAATAAGGCTAAAGATTTTATTTGAAACGCAAGTATGTTTTTTGTGGAAACGTACTTGCGTTTTTTATGCTATGATAGATTCTCTCCTTGCAATAATATTAATTGTTTCTTAACATTTCCGCTTTTGCAAGCTTTTATTATTGAAGCTATAGATTCTTCCATGCGTGGTACTTCTAATTTGTTGTATTTATTTATATTATCACAGAAAACGATAAGATAACGTGAGTTCGATATAAAATTAGAAAATAGACAGTTGTCCGTCATTGACAAAGTTTACATCAATGGCGGGCTTCTTTTCAAAAAAGCAATATGCTGCTATAGCCGACAAA
>NZ_JAOQJI010000015.1:0-85596 GCF_025567125.1 Phocaeicola fibrisolvens
TGATTGACGATAGGATTATATTGAACCCAATCCTAACTTCTTACTACAGAAGTATTTATCAAGCGACCAATCTGGGCGCACTCGCATAGATTTGGGTCGTTTCGATGTTCGTATGCCCCAAAATGCGGCTTACGCTCTCTATCGGCATACCTTTGCAGAGGGCCAGGGTTGCGAATCCATGCCTTGCAGCGTGGAAGCTGATGTCCTTATTTACACCGCATTCCCTTATCATCTTCTTCAACGGCTTGCAGATTGACCAATAGTTCAGATTGGGGAACACAAAGTTATTTTCTTGGAACGGTCGGTAACGCTCTATTATCTGCAAGGGGATGTCCAGCAGCTTCACTTGGAACGGTACGCCCGTCTTGTGCCGCTTGGAGATAATCCACTTCTCGCCGTTCACTTCCACGATGCGGTCGTTGGTCAGTTCCTTGATGTCCACGAAAGAGAGTGCGGTGAAGCTCGCAAAGACGAACAGGTCACGGATGTATGCCAGCTTCGAGTCTGCGAACTCGTGTGTCATCACCGTCTTCAATTCGTCCTCCGTCAGAAACTCACGCTCCTTGACATTCGGACTGATGTGGAACTGCGCAAATGGGTTTCTCGGTATCAGCCCGTTGAAGTGCGCCCTCATCACCACGCCTTTCAACCACATGCACTTTTCCCATATCGTGCCGTTGCGCAATCCTGCCTCCGTGGAAAGATAGACTGCGAACTCCTTGATGAAGTCGGGCGTAAGTTCCAGCATTGACATGTCGCTGCGCTTGTAGAACGACTTGATGAACGCCGCCACATAGTTCCTTGCCACTACCCTTGACTGGTAAGTCACCAGTTTCCTGTCCTTGCCGACACGCTTCTTGAACACCTCGTTCTCACGGTCGAAGGCTTTGAGCAGCGTTTCATACTCGCCGCCTATGCCCTGATAGGCGTTGCGTACCATCTCTGCCGTCACAAACGCCTCACGGTCGGATATGCGCTGGTAGTGCTTGATGATTTGCGCCTTGATGTTGTCAAGCGCAAGGTTCGTTTCCCTTGCCTCCAAACTCTTGCCTTTGGCACGGTTGCCCTTTGCATCCCAAAGTTCTTTTGAGATGCTCCGCTTGCAACTGAACTGCGCCACCGTTCCGTTGATTGTAACCCGTCCCATGATGGGGACAGTTCCATTCTTCTCCTTGCTGCCGTTCGCATAGAACAGCACGCGAAATGTGCTCCTTGTCATACTCGTTCTTTTTTGGTTGCAAAACTATAAATCAACGAGTTAAACCCTGACAAGCAAACTTATGCAGAACGGTGCAAACGGGACGGAGAGTGTTAAATCTGCATTTCTGACGGGTAACGAATAGGAAACCGTTCTCTTTCTCCAATTCGCTTTGAAACGCTTTTCAACCCTTTTCCCAACTTCCGTGATTTTCTTCTAACTGCTTAATTCACAGATTACATTGCGTTAATCTACCGAAATATGGCGGATATTCCATAGATTTTCCGTAAGTTTGCACGAAATAAAATTGACTTTTAAGGCGGCAAAAAGGCTTTTTAATTGTTTATAGAGTATCAAAATGCGATGAATGTCATTTTTTTGTCTGGTGAAATGTCATATTAAATAAATTTGCATCCGGATGAATTGGATAATGAAATACATAACATTCCTTTTCTTGTTTGTGGGTATGTTGGTGCGTGGACTTGCACAAGAAACTATTCTTCCTGCCATTCAGAAGCAGAAAGCGGTTTTGAAATGTCATCCTGAAGATACGAAAGCTTTAAAAGAATTGTGTTTCCTTTATTTATATAAGTCTGATTATCGGAAAGCGATTGAATACGGGGAGAAGCTTTTCCAATTGGGGTATAAAAAGCAAGACTATAAGTTCAGTATCCTTTACGCCCATATCGGGTTGGGGCAGGCATACGTCATGCTGGGGGATACCTCGGCGATAAACCATCTGGGACAGGCCATGTTGTTGGCTAAGAGTGAGAAGAATGATTCCGCCCTGTGTTCTGTGTATAATGGGATGGGACTTTATACCAGCAACATCCATAAAGATTACTATTCTGCCTTGCACTATTTCTTTGAAGGGATAGAAGCGGCACACCGGTGTCACTATAAAGAACTGGAAGCTATTCTGCTCGGGAATATTTCGAGTATTTATTTTTTGAAAGAAGATCCGGCGGGGCTGACTTATTCGTTGCAGACCTATGAGATGGGGCACGAACAGAATTCGGCCTACCTTATCTTTATTGGGGCTTTGAATGCCTCGTACATGTATTATCTGTTGCATGACTATGACAAGGCTTTGCCCTACATAAAGGAAGCGGAGTTTATCATGAAGCAGAACGAGTATTACAATCAGGGAAACGTGTATGCCATCTATGGGATGATTGAGTTTGCCAAAGGCAACCGGCAACAGGCCATTGAATACTATAAGAAAGGATTGGCCTTGAATGACATGAATCAGACCTCGTATAAGGTATTGTTGCTGAATGAATATGCCATAGCTCTGGCTGAGGAGGGGAAGAACCAGCAGGCCATCGATTTGTTGTTTAAGGCGTTGGCGTTCACTAAAGAAAAGAATTGTGAGATTTATCGGAACAGGGTGATCAATACCTTGTCGGTCTGCTATGAGAATATGGGACAGTATGTCGAGGCATTGGCGTGGCAGCGTAAACTTCAGCAGGAGACCGACAGTATTTTCAATACGGACAAAGAAAAGGTGCTGAGTGAACTGCGTATCAAGTATGATACGGAACACCAGGCAAATGAAATCCGGAAAAACAAGCTGATCTTGTTGCAAAAGGAGAAAAAGGAGCAGGCCCTCGTGGGGATTCTGGTCCTTGTACTGTTGGTGGTTTTTGCCTTATGGTATCGTTACAGGCGGCAGAACCAGCTGTACACTAGTATTGTCCGGCAGCATCAGGAGGCGATTCGGAAGGAGCAGCAGTTGAAAGAGGTCATTTCCTCACTTCGGAAGCAACAAGAGGAAGCGTCTGCAGCACCGGTGTCTTCTGTGGGGGAGAAATATGCGGCTTCTTCGTTGACAAGCGAAAAGAAGAACTCCTTGTTCCAGCGTTTGGAAAAATTGATGCAGGAAGAAGAGGTTTATAAAGAAAATCTGCTGACCAAGGAGCGGGTAGCCGACTTGTTGGGGACGAACCGGACATATCTGTCACAAATCATCAATGAGCAGACACAGCAGAATTTCACACAATATGTCAATAATTACCGGATTAATGAGGCCATCCGTCTGCTGAGTGACCCAGAAACTGACATTCCGCTCAAGGCTGTGGCCTCGGAAGTCGGCTTTAATTCCATGAGTACGTTCTATAAGATATTCCAGAATGCAGTAGGTATTCCTCCCAAACAGTACCGTAACAAGGTAATGTCGATGCATAAAAATGCTTGAAAGTCTCTTTTCCTAGCAAAATGTTATTCAAATGCGGCAATTGTCGAATTTGGATGCGCGTTTAATATCAATGTTATATCTTTTTTTTACATTTTTGCACATAGGAGATTTGCAAAGAATGTAGGAAGACATCTGTTCATAACTTCTAAAAAGATATAAGTATGGGAAAAAACGTATTGCACGACATTCGGCTCAAAATGAGCTTTCTGTTATTGTGTGCTATGCTGGCTTTGTCCGCATTTCCGGCTTATGCCCAGCATGAGCGCACCATTCATGGCATTGTAGTGGATGAAAACAAGGAACCGCTTCCTGCTGCACATGTAAGGCAGGTCAATGAGGACCCGAAAGGTTCCATTGCGGCTGTCATCACAGACATGCAGGGTCATTTTACGTTGACACTTCCGCGGGGTACGAAAGAGATTGAGGCTTCTTATCTAGGGTACAAATCTCAGCGTGTACAGTTGACCTCAGACAATGATTATTACATAGCCCTTCAACCTTCGACGGAATTGCTTGACGAAGTGGTGGTGACCGGTTATCAGACTATCTCGAAGGAGCGTGCTACCGGAGCATTTTCAAAGGTGGATGCCCAGAAGTTGGAGACGCAGCGTCTCAGTGACATGGGTTCCGTATTGGAGGGACGTGTGGCTGGATACAGCGACGGGAAAATCCGAGGAGTGACTTCCATGAACGGGTTGACTACTCCGTTGTATGTGATTGACGGCTTCCCAGTAGAGAAAACCACGAACGACGGCTATGGAAACTGGGTGGAAAGTGTGCCCGACCTGAATATGGAGGACATCGAAAGCATAACGGTCCTGAAAGATGCGGCGGCTACTTCTATTTATGGAGCACGTGCGGCCAACGGTGTGGTGGTGATTACGACCAAGCGGGCCAAAAAGGACGAACTGAATGTGTCTTTCTCTGCTACACTGACCGTACAGCCTTACGCTACGTATGCGGATAAATATCTGGCTGGTTCGGCCACAATGGTGGAATTGGAACGGGAATGGGCTGCCCAGAATCCTCATCTGAGTGGGGCCGATGCACAAAGTTATGCGCAGACGGTACTCGATAACATGTCTTATCCTACACAAGGTATCCGTAACATCCTGAATTATTATGCCGGACATATTTCAAAGGAGCAGATGGAAAGCAACCTGGCAGGGCTGGCCTCTCAGGGATACCGTTATTATCGGGACGTGGAAAAGTATGGCAAGCGTAATCCTTTCTCCCAGCAGTATAACTTGAATATCGGGAAGGGAACGGAAAAGAATACGTTTAATGCCTCTGTGTCTTATCGTAACAATCAGCTGGAGGATAAATTCTCTGAAAACAGAACCATCGGTATCAATCTGCAGAACTCTACGAAAATGACTTCCTGGCTGACACTGGATGTGGGGACGTATCTGAACTACGGTAAAGGTACTACGCAGTCTTACAATCTTCTTTCACCGGGATATACTTATATGCCTTATGATGGACTGGTAAACGGTGACGGTACGTATTACACCAATACTGAAGCTGACCGTTATAGTGTGTATGACTTGAATCTGCTGCACAATAACGGATTGTATAATCTGGATATTACACCGCTGGATGAGATGAAGATGAATCAGACCAAAAATCAGGATTTCAGCAACCGTACGTTTGCTCGTCTGACGTTCAAGTTTACCGACTGGTTGAAATATACGGCTTCTTTCCAGTATGAATATGCGGAATATAAGACCGAGCAGCTGAAGAGCAAGGATTCGTACGAAGTGCGCAATAAGGTCAATACGTTTTCTACTTCCAACAATGATGGGACATCGACGTTTGCTCTGCCGTATGGAAACATCTTTTTCACTTCTGCCAATACGACGCATGCGTATAATTTCCGTCAGCAGCTGGACTTCAGCAAGACTTTTGCCGAGGTACATGATGTGACCATGATTCTGGGTACGGAAACCCGGGAAAATAAATTGGATTACAATGACCGCACGCTGTATAATTACGACCCTCAATTGCTGACTTACAGTTTGGTTGACGCGGGGCAGTTGAGCAATTTCCGCGGGCAATGGGGATATGGCTCTTTTGGGCAGCAGGATATGTCCTACATCCGTGAACTGGTAAACCGGTATGTGTCTGTATATAGCAATGCGGCTTACACTTACGATGGGAAATATATGGTGAGCGGAAGTATCCGCTGGGATAAGACCAACCTGTTTTCTACGGGGTCCAAGTACCAGAAGCGTCCTATCTGGTCGGTAGGTGGCGGATGGAACATCAGTCAGGAAAAGTTTTTCCAGGTGCCGTGGGTGAATATGCTGAAGTTGCGTGCAAGCTATGGTATCGGAGGTAATATTGCTAAAGACTCGGCTCCTTACATGATTGCGTATTATAATACCAATAACCAGGTGGGAGGTATTCAGGGTACCATTTCCAACCGTCCGAATCCGAACCTGCGTTGGGAAAAGACTACGACGCTGAATATTGGTGTGGACTTTGCCTTGCTGGGCAACCGGTTGAACGGTTCACTGGAATTCTATAACAAGCTAGGCGCAGATTTGCTGGCCAATACCAATGGAGTGCCTACGGAAGGATGGGGATACAGCACCTATTCCATCAACAACGGAAAAATGACAAACCGGGGATTTGAACTGACTTTGTCGGGGGATATTATCCGGAATAATGATTGGAACTGGAATGTGAGCGGAGTGTTGGGCTACAACAAGAATAAGGTGACTTACATTAATGTGGAGGCACCGGTGTCATATCTGGTGATTGATTATCCGACGGCCTATCCGCGTGTGGGAAATCCGTATAATGCGATTTACGGATATCAGTGGGCTGGATTAAGTGCGACAGGTACTCCGCAGGTGTACGATGCCAAAGGAAACTTGTACACAGACATGACTCCTACCGAAATTGAAGACCTGGTTTATTTGGGAACTACCGTACCGGTTTACAACGGTTCCATTAATACGAACTTGCGCTGGAAGAACTGGGAACTGGCAGCTCAGTTTTTATTTGAAGGCGGACACAAGATGCGGAATACCAACGTGGCTTTCATCGGTTCTGGCATGAGTCCGGTAAGCAAAGACATTGAAAACCGTTGGCGGGAACCGGGGGATGAGGCTTATACCAATGTGCCGCGTTATATTTCGGCAGAGAGTGAACTCTATAACTATAATTATGAGAGTATGTATGCTTATTCTTCCGTCAATGTGCTGGATGCCACCAACTGGCGGCTGAGAAACCTGTCGTTGACGTATCGCATTCCGGCCAGTGTGTGTCACAAACTGTATGTAAAGAATGCACGTATTATGTTGGGTATGGAAAATGTGTTTATGGTGGCCAAGAGCAGCAATGCCAAATACTTGCTGGGTGGTTATGCCAGACCTAACTACTTGTGCGGTGTGTATCTGAATTTCTAACCTCGATTTTTATAGTATGAAACGTATGAATAAGATATTATATTTGGGGGCTGCGCTGGTTTGCCTGTTGCTCAGCTCATGCAATGATTATTTGAATATAGCGCCGAAAGGGAACAAGATTCCTACCACGTTGGCTGATTTTGAGGCTTTGTTGCGCGATCAGTATACCATCGGCCGGACTCCTGTGACCAATGCGTTGTATCTGTTGAATGATGTCTATCTGACCAATTCACAGGTGAACACGCCGAGCTTGAGCCGTGCCAACTACATGTGGGACGAATCGGCCGATCGCATTGTGTTGAATAATTCCGATGAAGGAACTTACTACGTGCTTTATGGAGCCATCTCCAGCTGCAATCTGATTGTAGAGAATGTGCCTACGGCCACTGAGGCGACAGATGCCGAGCGGAACGAAGTGATAGCGTATGCCAAGGTGATACGTGCGCTTTGCTACGATGTGCTGGTCAATTATTATGCCGATACGTACGATGCGGCAACGGCTGCCCAAAAGCGCAGTGTACCCCTAATTACCAGTGCGGAGATTGATGCGCCTTACACGCAGGTGTCCATTCAGGAGATGTATGACTTCATTATCCAGGATGTAAAGGAGGCCATTGAGATGGGATTGCCGGCCCAGTCCATGACAGCCATTCATCCTAACTTGGGGGCAGGGTATGCATTGTTGGCCCGTGTGTACTTGCAGATGCAGAATTACAGTGAGGCTTTGCGTTATGCCAACCTGGCTCTGGCACAGAATGACCAGCTTTATGATTGGAACGCATTTTATGAAGAGCATAAGGCTGCAATTGACGATCCGGACAATTATGACAAGATTGCCACCCCTATGCAATACGATTATGTGGAGAACTATTACCTGCGCTTTGGGGAACAATCGGTGTACGACAGTTACGAAAAAAATATTCCGGTGGAAAGAGCGGCACGTTTCGAGGAAGGGGATGCCCGTTTCCTGTCACGCTGGAAGTTGAAGACGGATAATAATGATACGTATTACAAGGCACTGGAGTCGGGCTATTTCAATCATGGGGGACTGACCACCTGTGAGGTGTATCTCATCAAGGCGGAGTGCCAGGCACGGCTGGCCGAAGGCAACGATTATTCCGAAGCGATGAATACACTGAATACCGTACGGATTACCCGTATCCGTCCTGAGGTTTATCGTCCGGCTGAGGCTTCTACATTGGAGGAGGCGTTGTCGCAGATTCGCCGCACCAAGGACAATGAACTGATTTTCTCTATCGTGCCTTTTGCGGATGCCCGTCGTTATAATCAGGAAGGTACGTATGCTAGGACGCTGACCAAGACTTATGAGGAGAAGGAGTATACCTTGAGCCCGACATCTCATTTGTGGACCATGCCTTTCCCGGCCGGGGCACTCAATAATCCCGGAAACGGAACAATCGAACAAAACGTCACTAAATAAAATCGAATTATGAAAATGAAGAATTTCTTTTGTATGGCCACTATGGGCTTGATGGCGATGGCATGTACCAGCCAGCCTGCGGTAGATGGTTATGTGTTGAAAGGTAATATTGAAGGTTTGCCCGACGGTACACATGTGCAGCTGGTACCGGTCAGCCATGACAGTGAACTGCCTTTTGCCGACACGACGGTGGTCAACGGACAGTTTGTATTTACAGGAAAAATGGAAGAGCCGAGAGCTTTCCATCTGTTGGTGAAAGATGCGTATGGCTCGCGCAATCTTATGTTGGAAAATGTCCAGATGGAGGTTACGGGAAAGCTGGTGGCCAAGAAGGAATCTGACGGGGGAGTTTCCTATAATCTGTCTTCTTTGGCGGTAAAAGGCTCTCCACTGAGTGCGCGTTATGATTCATTGCTGTCTGCACGGACGCATCTGGACTCGTTGTATGCGCTTAATGGCCGTAAATTTGCCGCCTTCGACAGCCTGATGATGGCGGCTTATCAGGTCAAAGACCAGGCGAAGATTCAGGAACTGCGGCAGAGCGAGGAGGGTAAGGCCAGAGCAGCTGCCGATCAGGTATTCTTTACTACGGTAGACTCATTGTATCATCAGGTAGTCATGGCCAACAAGGATTCTTTCTGGGGACCTTTGATGATGATTTCGTTTACCAGCTACCTGAGCGAGGACATGAAACCGTGGTATGAAGCACTTTCTCCTGCGGCCAAACAATCTTATTACGGACAGAAGGTAAAAGAGGAACTTTATCCGGCAGGAAAGGAAGGAACGAAGGTTCCCGATTTCAAGGTGAAAGACAAAACCGGAAAGGAAGTGTCGCTTTCTGCATTACGTCAGGGCAAGAAGTATGTGCTGATTGATTTCTGGGCTTCTTGGTGCAACCCGTGCCGGAAAGAAATTCCGAACTTGAAGAAACTCTATGCGCAGTATAGCGGAAAAGGTTTTGAAATTGTGAGCATTTCCATCGATCAGAAGAAAGCCGACTGGGAAAAAGCGTTGAAGGAAGAAGGACTGACTTGGCCGAACTTCTTGGACGAAACAGGAGTAGCTGCACTTTATAAAGTGAAATTCGTACCGACCATGTATTTAATTACAGCCGATGGAGTAACGGTGGGTGAGAACCTGCGCGGTGAGGCTTTGGCTACGAAATTGAAAGAGCTTTTTCAGTAAGAATTGAACAGAGCGAGAATGTGATACGAAAATCCTTGTAAGGGATTCCGAATACAGACGGTGCATGAATCTGAGCAGTCGGATTTGTGCACCGTTTTTTTATGGAATGAATGAAGGAATCCATTCGGGTACAGAGAGGAGAGGATTCCTGACTTTGGTCGGAAGAAAGAATAAAAAAAGTGGAGGTGCGCTTTGCAGTGCACCTCCACTTTGTATCATGTTCCGGTAGTTCCGGATTATTTCTTGCGGTTGGCTTCCACCCACTTGCGGGCATTGACGAAGGCTTCCATCCACGGAGTAATCTGGTCTTCGTTCTTGCGGTCGAGTGGATAGTAGGCATTTTCCCACGGGAAGCAGGCACGTTCCAGGTGAGGCATCATAGCCAGATGACGTCCGTCCTGGCTGGCAATGCCGGCCACGCTGTAGTCTGAACCGTTCGGGTTGCCTGGGTATTCGTCGTAAGAATATTTCAGCACTACGTTGTAGTGGTCTTCCGGATAAGGCAATGAGAACTTACCTTCTCCGTGAGCCACCCAGATACCCAGTTTGGAGCCGCTCAGTGAACCGAACATTACACTGCGGTTCATCGGTACGGTCACGCCTAAGAAGGCAGATTCAAACTTGTGGGAATCGTTATGCAGCATCTTTCCTTTCTTCTTGTCTTCCGGAGTAATCAGTCCCAGTTCCATCATCAGCTGGCAACCGTTGCAGACACCCAGTGAGAGGGTATCCTCGCGGGCATAGAAGTTGTCGAGGGCTGCTTTGGCTTTCGGGTTGAATAGGAAGCTTCCGGCCCATCCTTTGGCAGAACCCAGCACGTCGGAGTTGGAGAATCCACCACAGTAAACTACCATGTTGATGTCTTCCAGTGTCTCACGTCCGCTGACCAGGTCGGTCATGGTTACGTCTTTCACGTCGAAGCCAGCCAGATACAGCATGTAAGCCATTTCACGTTCACCGTTGGTTCCCTTTTCACGAATGATGGCTGCCTTGATACCGCTCGGTGTACGGCGGTTCGGGTCGAGTCCGAATTGTGACAGTTTGCCGGTGAACGACTTGTCGAATACGAATTCCAGCGGCTGCTGCTTGTAGTTTTCGAAACGTTTCTTGGCACAGCCGTTCATGCTCTGCTTGCGGTCGAGCAGGTAAGAAGTAGAATACCATACATCACGCAAGTAGTCGATGCCGAACTGATAAGTCGCATCGTGGAAGGTAGCCAGGATGTGACGTTCTTCGGTCGGTACACCAATCTTCACGTATCCCACACCGGCATCTTCCAGAATCTTCTTGACTTCTGATTTGTGCTTGTCGGCTACCTGAATCACTACACCCGGATTTTCAGCAAACAGAATCTTCACGATGTCGTCGCACTTAATCTTGTCGAGGTTGATTTCCATACCGCCGTCCACGTTGGCAAAGCACATTTCCAGCAGGGTCGTAATCAGACCACCGGCAGAGATATCGTGTCCGGCCAGAATCAATCCCTTGTTGACCAGTTCCTGGATGGCCATGAAGGCATCGCGGAAGTATTCCGGATTCTGTACGGTCGGCACGTCGTCGCCCACCTTGTTGAGTGACTGTGCAAAGGCAGAACCGCCCAGACGGAGCTGGTCGAAGCTGAAGTCGATATGATAGAAGGTAGATTTCGGTTTGTTGACCATGACCGGAGAAACCACTTTCTTGATGTCGGAAACTTCACCACCGGCAGAAACGATGACGGTTCCCGGGCTGATGATTTTTTCTCCGTTCGGATATTTTTGTGTCATGGACAGAGAGTCCTTTCCGGTCGGTACGTTGATCTGCAGTTCGCAGCAGAAATCAGACAACGCTTTCACAGCCTTGTACAGACGGGCATCTTCCCCTTCCTGTGAGCGGCAAGGCCACATCCAGTTGGCTGATAAAGAAATGCTGTCCATGCCGTCGGCCAGCGGAGCCCATACCAGGTTGGTCAGTGCTTCGGATACGGCCAGTACGGAACCGGCTTCCGGATTGGCCAAGGCAGCCTGCGGAGCGTGTCCCAGTGCAGTAGCGATACCTTTCTCGCCACGGTAGTCGAGGGCTACCACACCGCAGTCGCTCAACGGCAACTGCAATTCGCCCTGGCACTGCTGGCGGGCAATCTTACCTGTCACGGAACGGTCTACCTTGTTGGTCAACCAGTCTTTGCAGGCTACGGCCTCCAGCTGCAGTACGCGGCGCAAATATTCATTCAGTTTGGTGACATCGTAAGAAACGTTTTCATAGTGACGTTCTACGGTCTTGTCCACCATATATGTTTTCGGAGAAGAACCGAACATCTGGTCTACGGCAAGGTCGAACGGACGTACGCCGTCAGCCTGTTCGAAGGCAAAGCGATGGTCGCCGGTCGTTTCACCCACCACGTACATCGGGGCACGTTCACGTTCCGCAATCTTGCGTACATGTTCGATGGCCTCGTCTTCAATCAGCAAGCCCATACGTTCCTGTGATTCGTTGGCGATGATTTCCTTGGCCGACAAGGTTTCGTCGCCGATAGGCAGCTTGTCCATGTGAATCAGACCACCGCAGTCTTCCACCAGCTCAGACAGACAGTTTACGTGTCCGGCAGAACCGTGGTCGTGGATAGATACAATCGGGTTCACATCTTCCTCACACAAGGCACGTACCACGTTGTAGGCACGCTTCTGCATTTCGGCGTTGGCACGCTGGATGGCGTTCAGCTCGATACCAGAAGAGTAGCGTCCGGTATCTACGGAAGATACAGAACCACCTCCCAGACCAATGCGGTAGTTGTCACCACCGAGTACGACGATTTCGTCACCAGCTTCCGGAGTACCTTTCAGGCAATCACGCTGTGTACCGTAACCTACACCTCCTGCCAGCATGATGACTTTGTCGTAAGCATATTTTTCGTTGTTCTCTTCGTGTTCGAAAGTCAGTACAGAACCACAAATCAGCGGCTGTCCGAACTTGTTACCGAAATCGGAAGCACCATTGGACGCCTTGATCAGAATCTGTTCCGGAGTCTGGTACAACCATTTACGCACCGGCAGAATATTTTCCCAGTCGCGTCCTTCGTCCGTGCGCGGATAAGAAGTCATGTACACGGCAGTTCCGGCAATCGGCCAGGAACCTTTACCACCACCCATACGGTCGCGGATTTCACCACCGGTACCGGTAGAAGCCCCGTTGAACGGTTCTACGGTAGTCGGGAAGTTGTGAGTTTCCGCTTTCAGTGAGATGACGGTCTTGATATCTTTGATAATGAAATAATCAGAAGTAGAGTGGTCGGCCGGAGCGAATTGTTCTACCACCGGACCTTCGGCGAAGGCCACATTGTCTTTGTAGGCCGAGATAATCTTGTTGGGGTTTTCCTGAGTGGTTTTCTTGATCATCTGGAACAGAGAAGATTCCATTTCCTGTCCGTCGATGATGAATGTACCGCCGAAAATTTTGTGGCGGCAGTGCTCTGAGTTAATCTGTGCAAAGCCGAATACTTCCGAGTCGGTCAGCTTGCGGCCCAGGTCTTTTTCCACCTTCAGCAGATAGTCCATTTCTTCGCGTGACAGCGCCAGACCTTCCTTTTCGTTGTATTCTTCCAGGTTTTCGATGTATATGATAGGCTGCGGTTTGATGTCCACCGTGAAAATGTCCTGATTCAGTCCGTGGTACATACGTTGCAGCATCGGGTCATGGTCGGCGTTCTCGTCCTTTACCGGGAAATATTCCTCGATACGGCGGATGCCCGTGAGGCCCATGTTTTGGGTGATTTCTACTGCATTTGTACTCCAGGGGGTAATCATTTCACGACGTGGACCGATGAACCATCCTTTCAGGTTGTCTTCATTTTCCACAGTAGCGTCGCTGTAAAGCCAGCATAGTTTCTTGACGTCTTCAGCATTCAGCTCCTGATTGCATTCTGTGGCAATCACACTGTTTGTGGGTGTTCTGAAAAATAGAATCATAGCACTTGTATGTTATAATGAATATTCAATGCGCTTTTAAAAGTGGTACAAAGGTAGGGAAAATCCTCGGAATAAACGAAAAAAATAGAAGTAATTGCGTATGTTGCATCGATAGGAATTGGCTTTTAACTGGTAGATGGGATGAGGGGTAAGAAGTTTCTTAAAATAGAAAGGTAAGCACGATTGGCTATTAGAAATAAATTGTTATATTTGCATCATGAGAAAAGAGTTAGGCAAATGGTTTTTAGATATAGCCAAGTATATGACCACTGCTGTGTTACTGACCTCTCTTTTTAACGGGGTGAATGAATGGGCATGGTATATGTATGGACTTGTAGTCCTTGCCGTATTAGTAACTCTTGTGACAGGACTTACGTTGCTTAAAGATAAGAAGGAGGACAAATAATGGGAGCAATTATTGTATCGGTGATGGTGATTGTTATTGCGCTCGTCAGTTTGGCGTATTTTAATTACCAAGACAAGAAAGAAGCGAAAAAGAACATACGATAAATTGAAAAATAAGAAAGAAGCTGTTTCAAAACAAATTTGGAACAGCTTCTTTTGTGATATTAGGTCTATGGGATGGGGGAGGATTTTGTATTCTGTTCTTCGTTTTCACATTCCGCGGAATATGCCTATCTTTGCGCTTTAAATCAAAAACTGTTTCTATTTTATGTGGTTACAATTACTGTTTGTCTTGTTGGCCATTGTGGTCGGTGCACGGGTTGGGGGCATCGGATTGGGTGTGTTCGGAGGCCTCGGTCTGGCTGTTCTTACGTTCGTGTTCGGTCTGGAACCGACCGCTCCTCCTATTGATGTGATGCTGATGATTGTGGCTGTGATTGCAGCGGCGGGTTGCATGCAGGCTGCCGGAGGATTGGATTTGATGGTGAAATGGGCGGAGAAAATCTTGCGCCGCCATCCTCAGCGTATCACTTTGCTGAGTCCCTTGGTGACTTACCTCTTTACCTTTTTTGCCGGGACGGGGCATGTGGCTTATTCCGTGCTCCCGGTCATTGCCGAAGTGGCCCGTGAGACGGGTATCCGTCCGGAGCGTCCGATGGGAATTGCCGTTATTGCTTCCCAGCAGGCTATTACCGCCAGTCCCATTTCTGCGGCTACGGTTGTCCTTTTGAGTATGTTGGCCGGATACGATATTACCTTGTTTGACATACTGAAAATTTCCATTCCCTGCACCTTGGTGGGGGTATTGGCTGGCGCGCTGTATTCCATGCGGGTGGGCAAGGAACTGGAGGATGACCCTGTCTATCAGGCCCGTTTGAAGTCAGGGGAACTTTCGGGCGCCAATTATTGTACGGCCGAGGTGCTCCATCCCGGCAAGGCGCTGACTTCTGTATTGTTGTTTCTGGCTGCCACGGTAGGGATTGTGCTGTTTGGTTCTGTCGACAGTTTCCGGCCGTCGTTTCAAACTTCCGAAGGTGTGGTAATGATGCAGATGGCGCACATCATAGAAGTGCTCATGTTGTCGGTAGCCGCATTGATTCTGCTGCTGACCGGTACCAGTGGCATGAAGGCAGCCAAGAGTTCGGTATTCAACGCGGGCATGCAGGCGGTAGTGGCTATCTTTGGTATTGCCTGGATGGGCGATACCTTCATTTCGGGCAACATTGCGGTGATAAAAGAAGGAATCTTTGGCATGGTGACCGACATGCCCTGGCTTTTCGGGGTGGCTCTGTTCGTCATGTCTATCCTGTTGTTCAGTCAGGCAGCTACCATTCGTGCCCTGCTTCCTTTGGGTATGGCGTTGGGCATTTCGCCCTACATGCTGATTGCGCTTTTCCCGGCAGTGAACGGATATTTCTTTATCCCGAACTATCCGACGGTGGTGGCCGCCATCAATTTCGATACTACGGGCACGACCCGTATCGGAAAGTATGTGCTCAACCATTCGTTTATGATGCCGGGACTGATTTCCACTTTTGTGGCCGTAGGGTTGGGCATTCTGGCGGTACTGTTCGTGTAAAATGCGTTTGTAAACATGAGAATGTAAGGATGTAATGTAGGAAACGAACTTGTCAATTGTATGTTTCCTTTGCGTGAACCGTATGTTTTTTGACTCAGAACCGTATGTTTCTCTGTCGGGAAACATACGGCTCTGCCTTGGAAGACGTAAAAAATAATTAAAGGCTGATAATTTATTGCTTTGAGCTTTTTCTGATTTGTTCTTTTTCCGTTGCGCATGTAATGATAATCGCATAAAAATGTAGGTACTTTCGTAAAAAAGTAGCATCTTTGCAGTATGAATTGGATTGAACAGGTTACTATACTTGATTTGTTGCTGAAGGGATTGATTATCGGCATTGTCGTGTCTGCTCCTTTGGGACCGGTCGGTGTGCTCTGTATTCAGCGTACGTTGAACAAGGGGCGCTGGTTTGGTTTCGTAACAGGAGTTGGGGCGGCATTAAGCGATATATGTTATGCGTTGATAACCGGATACGGAATGAGTTTCATGGATGAACTGATTCTGAAACATCATATTTTCCTGCAAGTGGTGGGAAGTATCATGTTGCTGGCATTTGGTATTTATACGTTTCGCAGCAATCCAGTGAAATCTCTTCGTCCGGCTTCGGGCACGCGAGGTACATACTTGCATAATTTCGTGACGGCTTTTTTTGTCACCCTGTCCAATCCACTCATCATTTTCCTGTTCATCGGTCTGTTTGCCCGTTTCTCGTTCGTGATGCCGGGCAGTCCCATCGGCTTCCAGCTGGTAGGCTATCTGGCCATTATTACAGGGGCATTGGGCTGGTGGTTCAGCATTACGTATTTCGTTAACAAGGTACGTTCGCGATTTAATTTGCGCGGCATCTGGGTGCTCAACCGCATCATCGGTGTCGTGGTCATGATAGCGGCGGTGGTAGGAATCGTCCTGGCCATTGCCGGTAAATCTTTTTCTTGATAGAATATGTATATTTCTCAGCAACTTAAAAAAAAGAATATTGCCGAATACCTGTTGTATATGTGGCAGGTGGAGGATTTGATTCGGGCCAATGGCTGCGATATGGGGAAAATCCGGAAGAACATCATTGAGCCTTATCCGGCTACGGACGAGCAGAAGCAGGAGCTAGCCCGTTGGTATGAAGACTTGATTAATATGATGCAGCAGGAGGGAGTGATGGAAAAGGGTCATCTGCAGATTAACAAAAATGTCATTGTCTGGCTGACCGACCTACATCTGCGTCTGTTGCGTTCACCTAAATTCCCGTATTATACGGCGGCTTATTACAAGGTATTGCCTTTTATCGTTGAACTGCGAGCCAAAGGGGGCGACAAGGATGTGCCCGAGCTGGAGACTTGCTTTGATGCCATGTATGGGGTGCTGATGCTGAAATTGCAGAAAAAGGAAATCAGCGAAGGGACGGCCAAGGCAGTGAAAGCCATCAGTGATTTGCTGGCTATGCTGGCCGGCTATTATATAAAGGATAAGGAAGGCGATTTGGACTTGGATTAACACACACATACTGAAAATGAAAAAGATATTGGTGACGGGAGCCAACGGACAGCTGGGTAGTGAAATGCGTCTGCTGGCAGAAGAGCACAAAGATTTTGAGTATTTTTTTACCGATGTGGCGGAACTCGACATCTGCGATGAAAAGGCTGTGATGGACTTTGTTTCGGCGCATCAGATTGACGGAATTGTGAATTGTGCGGCTTACACGGCGGTCGATAAGGCGGAGGACAACGTGGAACTTTGCGACAAACTGAATCGTGTGGCGCCGGGCTATCTGGCCAAGGCGGTGCAGAGCCGCGGCGGTTGGCTGGTGCAAGTGTCTACGGACTATGTGTTCGACGGAACCGCTCATATCCCTTATCGGGAAGAAGACACTCCTTGTCCGAATTCCGTGTACGGCTCTACCAAGTTGGGAGGAGAACAGGAGGCCTTGAAGTATTGCCCGAATACGATGATTATCCGTACGGCATGGCTGTATTCTAGCTTCGGCAACAATTTTGTGAAGACAATGATTCGGCTGGGGCAGGAGAAAGAGACGCTGGGCGTCATTTTCGACCAGATTGGAACACCGACGTATGCACGCGATTTGGCTCAGGCCATCTTTGTGGCATTGGAGAAGGGGATTGTGCCCGGTATTTATCATTTCAGCAACGAAGGGGTTTGTTCCTGGTATGATTTTACCAAAGCCATTCACCGGTTGGCTGGGATTACCACTTGTCACGTGTTGCCGCTTCACACGGAAGATTATTCCACCAAGGCTTGCCGTCCGCACTATTCCGTGCTCGACAAGACGAAGCTGAAGAAGACCTACGGAGTGGAGGTGCCCTACTGGATGGACAGTCTGGCAGAATGTATTGAAAAATTAAAACAATAAATATGGCAAATCAGGAAATAGCAAGAAGACGAACATTCGCGATTATCGCGCACCCGGATGCCGGTAAAACCTCATTGACGGAAAAGCTGTTGCTTTTCGGTGGGCAGATTCAGGTGGCCGGAGCCGTAAAATCAAACAAAATCAAGAAAACGGCCACGTCCGACTGGATGGACATCGAGAAGCAGCGTGGTATTTCGGTGACTACCTCCGTGATGGAGTTTGACTACCATGACTATAAGATTAATATCCTCGATACACCGGGTCACCAGGATTTTGCCGAAGATACGTACCGTACGCTGACGGCGGTGGACAGTGTCATCATCGTGGTGGATGGAGCGAAGGGTGTGGAATCGCAGACCCGTAAGCTGATGGAGGTTTGCCGTATGCGTAACACGCCGGTGATTATCTTCGTGAACAAGATGGACCGTGAGGCCAAGGACCCGTTTGATTTGCTGGATGAACTGGAAGAAGAGCTGGTTATCAACGTGCGTCCGCTGACGTGGCCGATTGAGAGTGGTCCGCGTTTCAAAGGAGTGTACAACATCTACGAACAGAAGCTGAATCTTTTCCAGCCGTCCAAGCAGGTGGTGACGGAGAAGGTGGAAGTGGATATCCATACGGAAGACCTGGACAATCATATCGGTACGCCGCTGGCGGACAAGCTGCGCAGCGAACTGGAACTGATTGAGGGGGTTTATCCGGAATTCAATGTGGACGATTACCTGAAAGGGGAATTGGCTCCGGTGTTTTTCGGTTCGGCGTTGAACAATTTCGGTGTGCAGGAATTGCTCGACTGCTTTGTGGAGATTGCGCCGAGTCCGCGTCCGGTGCAGGCAGAGGAACGTATCGTGATGCCAGAAGAGCCCAAGTTCACGGGTTTCGTGTTCAAGATTACGGCCAACATCGACCCGAACCATCGTTCGTGTGTGGCTTTTTGCAAGGTATGTTCTGGCAAGTTTACCCGCAACACGCCGTATCTGCACGTGCGTCACAATAAGACCATGCGTTTTTCTTCACCCACGCAGTTCATGGCCCAGCGCAAGACTACGGTGGATGAGGCCTGGGCAGGCGATATTATCGGTCTGCCGGACAACGGTACGTTCAAGATTGGCGATACGCTGACCGAAGGTGAAATCCTACATTTCAAGGGATTGCCCAGCTTCTCTCCGGAAATGTTCAAGTACATCGAGAATGCCGACCCGATGAAGACCAAGCAGTTGAACAAGGGTATCGATCAGCTGATGGACGAAGGTGTGGCACAGCTGTTTGTCAACCAATTCAATGGCCGGAAGATTATCGGTACGGTAGGGCAGTTGCAGTTTGAAGTGATTCAGTACCGTCTAGAGAATGAATACAATGCCAAATGCCGTTGGGAACCGTTGAGCCTCTACAAGGCGTGCTGGATTGAAAGTGACGATCCGGCAGAACTGGAGGCCTTCAAGAAGCGCAAGTACCAGTATATGGCCAAAGACCGCGACGGACGCGATGTGTTCCTGGCCGACAGCGGTTATGTGCTTCAGATGGCGCAGATGGACTTCAAGCACATCAAGTTCCATTTCACCAGCGAGTTCTAAAAAAGAAGATAAGATATAAACATATAAAAGGCAGGAAAGTAAACCGCTCTCCTGCCTTTTTTATATCCCTAAATTGGGATATTTACTGAATGTTCTATTTTAGTTTTGGCATGTCGGTCAAAATCTGTTTGCGTTTTCCATAAATCGTTTGAATATTTTGTATTTTTTATCCTCTCTATTAATTACTATTAATATTAGTAGTCCTACTAAAACTTTTAGTTGTTTGTCCGATAATTTTCATATCTTCGTATGGTATTAATCTTAAATGAGCTGTTTATGAAGAAGCTGACACCAAAAGAAGAAGAAATAATGAATATCCTATGGACCCATGGCCCTTTGTTTATCCGTGAAATGTTGGCATTCTATTCGGAGCCGAAACCACATTACAATACAGTAGCTACTCTGGTGAAGCTGTTGGTAGAAAAAGGCTTTGTCAGTTATCGTGCGTTTGGAAACACCTACCGTTATGAAGCAAAAATAACAGAAAATGAATACAAGGGTTCAGCTATCGGAGAGATTGTTTCTCAATATTTTGATAATTCTTATACCAAGGTTGTTTCTCAGTTTATTGAAGATGAGAAAATGAACTTGGAGGAACTGAAGCAGTTGATAGCTCAGATAGAGGAGGGGAAGAATAATCGTAAATTTTGAACCTATGGTAGCCCTTTTAATCTATTTACTGAAAAGCTCTTTCTGCCTGACATTGTTCTATGGGTTCTATAAGCTACTTTGTGCTTCGACCACTCGCTTTTCCTTGAACCGATGGGTGTTGGTGGGCGGAATGTTGACCTGCCTGTTGTTGCCTTTCGTTTCTCTGGAATTAGAGCATGAACCTTTAGTGCAGTCTCCTTTTAGCCTTATGGAGGAATGGAAACAGCCTGTTGATGTAATATCTGCTTCTGCTACAGGTATGGTGGAGATTACTCAGAAGGAAGCCAATTATTGGGATTGGCTTGTGCTGTTGATGGTGGCTTATCTGTCGGGATGTGCCTTTATTCTTTTGCAATGGGTTGTAGGCTATATCCGTCTGTTCCGTTGGATAAACGGGCAGGAATATAAAGAATGTAATGGATTACGATGGGTGTTGTATGATATTCCTGTCCGTCCTTTTAGCTGGGGAACGTATATCGTCATGAACAGTCAGGAATATGAAGAATATTCTCCGGTCCGTTTGCATGAGGAAATGCATTGCCGGTATGGACATTGTTATGATAATCTGCTGATACAGTTTATTCTAATCTTTCATTGGTGGAATCCGTTGGTGTGGAAACTGAAGCATGAACTTAGTAGTGTTCATGAGTATCAGGCCGATGAAGGTGTACTGAATCAAGGCATCGATGTAAAAACATATCAATTGTTATTGGTGAGGAAAGCAGTGGGTTCAAGGCTCTACTCTATGGCTTGCGGTTTTACTCACAGTTCACTTAAAAAACGTATATCTATGATGTCGAAAAAAAGAAACAGTAAGTGGGTCCGGCTGCGTGTCTTGTTAGCCGTACCTTTGGCTGCAGGGGTCGTGTATGCCTTTGCGAGGCCGGAAGTGAAAGAAACGGTAGCGGATTATGGCGCAGCTCTTCAAACGAAGCATCAAGGAAAAGAAAAATCCGGATTAATGGTGAGGGACACAGCACAGCAGCGGAATGCAGACAATCTGATGCTGGATCATATTTCGTCGGAAAAGGCGTATGTGCTGGAATTGTATTGTAACCAGCGGAATCAGTTTCTTTTCGGGCCTGAAAATCATATTTCAAAGAAGAAGTTTGTTGATTATGGAACCATGATGGACGAGGCCAAGAAGCAATTGAAAGACTCTTTCGTCAAATTGTATGCTGAGCAGAAAACGGAAATGTCTCCTATCGTTGTCCGTATTGTAGCAGACCGCAATACAAAGATGGGGGCGATAACTATTGCCAAGCAGAAACTGGTAAAAGCGTATGATGAGGTCAGACGGGAGCTTGCGAAAACTTATCCTCAGGAATTGGTGAATGAATGTTTGATTTCCCGTTTCTATTATGCTTCTCCGAAAGCATATGCGGATGTACCGGTGGGTGTGGCCGATAAGAGTGTTCCGTTGCCGGGATATGAAGTCCGATTTTTGAAAGATAATGTGATAGTAGGTGAGTTGGAGGATTTTTCTCTGGATGAACTTTCTTCGAAAATCAAGCAGTTATGTGAGGGAAATAAGGCTGAAAACCTTTCCGTTTCGCTAAAGATACCTTCAGATGCTTCTGAAGGGGTGGTATATGATATCAAGCAGGCATTACGTGACGGATATATGCTTAAACTGAATCTTATGAGTGGTTTTTAGAATTGATTCGTGTAATAGTCTGTATTTGAAAACTTAGTTTTAAAATTTATGAAACCTTTTTCCTTTTATTTAAGTCTTATATTCGTTGTATCGGTGTTTGCTTCTTGTCAGAAGGATGGTAAAAGTATTGTTACTCCGGTATCCAGTGGTAGGCCTTATGAGGTACTGGTAGTTGCGGATGACAAATGTTGGAACAGTCCGGATAGTGCGCTTTTCCATGTACTTGATACCGATGTACCGGGATTGCCCCAACCGGAACGTTCTTTCCGGATTTCGAGAGTTCGTCCGGAGTATTTTGACCGTAGTACCCGTCTGTTCCGCAACATCATTATTGCGGATATTCAGGACATCTATACGCAAACCAAATTCAAGTATACCCGTGACGCGTATTCTTCTCCACAGATGATTATGACTATCCAGTCGCCGAATCAGGAAGAGTTTGCTGAATATGTATCCAAGAATGGACAGGTGATTATTGATTTCTTTACCCGGGCAGAAATGAACCGAGAAGTAAAACTGTTGGAGAAGAAGCATAATGATGTCTTGTCTGCCAAGGTACAAAGCTTTTTTGACTGTGATATCTGGATGCCGGTAGAACTGGCTTCGTACAAGGTTGGCCAACAGTTCTTGTGGGCTTCCAGCAACCTGAATGATTTGAACTTTGTTATCTACACTTATCCGTATACCAGCAAGGGAACTTTTACAAAGGCATATTTCATAGAAAAACGAGATTCTGTGATGAAAGCCAACATTCCGGGAGTAAAAGAAGGTATGTATATGGTGACTGCCGATTCTATTTTTGTAGAAGCTCGTAATATTGCAGTGCAGGGTGATTATGCATATGAAGTACGCGGTTTGTGGGAGATGGAGAACGATGCGATGGGAGGCCCTTTCGTTTCACATGTTCGTGTTGACCGTACGAACGGTCGGATTGTCGTAGTAGAAGGTTTCGTTTATAATCCGGGCAAACTGAAACGTGACCAGATTCGTAAACTGAATGCTGCCCTTTATACGTTGAAACTTCCTCTAGAGAAAAAGACGGGAGAACTTCCTGTAGACAATCAGATTTCGGAAGAAAAGGTAATGAAAGACAACTTATGAAAGATAGTACATTTATTATATCGTTGATTAGCACTCTATTGTCCCGTTGTAAAAGCATAAATTGAATTCGAAACCGGAATTTCCCCTGTTTGGGCTGCCCAACCTTATTTGCGGGAGATATCTAGAGATACAAAAAGCCAACTAATCCATAATGCTGTGTGTGTGAATTAGTTGGCTGACTTTATAACATTTAATGAATAGCCTTTTTTATATCCTTAAATTCGTTTCCTTTGCCAGCTTCCTTTTTTCAGGTAAATATAACTCAGCAGGCCGATGGCTCCGGCATATACATGTTCGGAGAACCAGCATACGGCTACGTCCATTTTCAGGAGCAGAATGATGAGGACGATGAAAATCAGGTAGCAGGTCAGGGCAATCATCTCCAGCAGAAAAGCAGCCCGGGTATCGCCTGTACCCGATACAGATTGGAAGAAAATAAATCCGGCACACTGGAAGAGATAGCTGGAGCAGAGTACCCAAAGCGTAGGGACGGCGGCATCTACCAGGTCGGGCATGTCGGTGTAGATACGGAGTACATACGTAGGCAGACAGGCTATCAGCAGGATGACAGGCCAGACAATGTAGGTGCAGAGCCGTACGTGCTGCCGGATGGTCGGCATGACATAGCGTGCTTCTCCGGCTCCAAGCAGGTTGCTGACAAGAGCGCTACAGGTGGAGGCAAAAGCCGTAATGGTCATGAACGGCACGCTCGACACGTTGCGTACGATGTTGGTGATGGCCAGTGAACGTTCGCCCAGGTGCTCGATGAAGATGAAGAACAGAAACCAGGTGCTGATGGATACCGCATTCTGTATCATGGTCCATAGCGATACGCTCATGATGCGTTTCAGTTCTGCCCATCGGAACTTCACCAGTTGGTTCAGTCCGTATTTGGTACAGTCCACCTGCCGAACGGTGTAGACGATGAAAAAGAGCATGGATACCAGTTCTGCCAGTGAAGAACCGATGGCTGCTCCGGCAATGCCCAACGCCGGAAATCCCAGTTTCCCGAATACGAGGATATAATTGAATACCACGTTCGATGTGACCATAACGATGGAGTTGAGCGTGAGGGTCTTGGTCTGGGTGGTGCCTACAAAGAAAGCCCGGAACATAATAGCCACGAACGAGAAGAAAAATCCGAATACCCGCCAGTTGATGTAGCTCACGGCTGCCTCACAGACCCGGGGAGACGCTACTACGTGCGACAATATCCAGGGAGAAAACAGTTGGGACAGGGTGAACATGACCAGTGCCATGGCCAGCAGGAAGTAAATTCCCTGATAGAAAATGGAACCGATTTTCCGGAAATTACCTTCTCCGTTGCGACGGGCAATCAGAATCTGCGAGCCGATGCTGAAACCGAATCCCAGCATGAAGATGGCCAGGTAATATACGCCCGCAATGGCCGAAGCACCCAATTCCACTTCGCCCACCCGCCCCATGAAGGCCGTATCGGTCATGCCGATGAGTTGTTCCATGAGCAGACTGATCAAGATGGGGTAAGCCACCTTCCATATTTCGCGGTTGGTATATTTCGTATGCATAAAAAACGGATATCAGATGATGGGGAAATGTGGTGCAAAGATACGATAATTCTGCATAAAAAAAGACCATCCTTTTGCAAGGACAGTCTTTTGTTTGTCTTTTTCTGAAAGAAGAATTATGCTTCAGCAGGAGCTTCTGTAGCAGCTTCTTCAGCAGGAGCAGCAGCTTCTTCTTCTGCCTTGGCAGCAGCCTCAGCTTCAGCTTTTGCAGCAGCTTCAGCAGCTTTCTTTTCAGCTACCTTCTTCGCGATTTCTTCGTTTACTTTCTTTTCAGCTTCCAAACGTGCTTTAGCTTCAGCTTTCTTAGCTTCTTCTTCTTTAGCTTTCAAAGCAGCCAAACCTGACTGTTTGTTTTCTTTCCAAGCGTTGAATTTAGCTTCAGCCTGTGCTTCATCGAATGCGCCTTTAGCTACACCGCCCAGCAGGTGTTTCTTCATGTACACACCTTCGCGAGACAAGATGTTGCGTACTGTGTCAGTAGGCTGTGCACCTACCATTACCCAGTGTAATGCACGTTCAAAATTCAAATCTACTGTGGCAGGATTGGTGTTCGGATTGTAAGTACCAATTTTTTCAGTAAATCTACCATCACGTGGTGCTCTTGCGTCTGCAATAACAATTGAATAGAACGCATATCCTTTGCGTCCGTTTCTTTGCAATCTGATTTTAGTTGCCATTTTTCTTAATTAGTTTTTTTAATGTAAATGATTTGAATTATGCTAATAACCCGTATTAGCGGGTGCAAAGGTACAACTTTTCTTTTGTTCTACAAATAGTTGCGCCAATTATTTATTGATTTCGCGCAGCCATTTTTCCAGTTCGCCCGTCCATTGGCGTTTGTAAGGGAAACTGTCGTTGTATCCCCAGCCGTGTCCTCCCACCGGATAGATGTGCAGGCTGGCGGGGACTTTATTGTTGACGAGGGCAGTGTAGTAGTTTACGCTGTTGGCCACGGGAACCACCGTGTCATCGCTGCTGTGCAGGATGAAGGCCGGTGGGGTCTGTGGGTTGACCTGCTGTTCGTTGGAATATTTTTGTTCCAGTTCCTTCGAAGGATTCCTGCCTAACAAATCATCATGGGAGCCTGTATGTGTGTAGCCCGGGTCCATGGTGATGACCGGATAGAACAGAATCTGGAAATCCGGGCGGGTTTCTGCATCCGTGAAATGAGTGGCTACCGTACTGGCCAGATGCCCTCCTGCCGACGATCCCATGATACCCAGCTTCTTCACATTCCATTCTGTGGTGTGCTGCTGCATGATGCGGAGGGCTTGCTGGGCATCGCTCAGCGGCACTTCGTGATGTCCGTTGGGCATGCGGTAGCGTAGCACGGCATAAGTGATGCCTTGGCTGTTGAACCAGGCGGCCATATCGTGGCCTTCGTGTCCCATGGCCAAAGTCCAGTATCCTCCTCCGGGGCAGGCCACGATGGCCATCCCGTTACTTTTTTCTGCCGGATAGACGGTCAGCACGGGTTCTTCCACGTAAAGCGGTCCATCTTTTACCTGTTGGGTCATTTCGTTGGTGTTGGGGGCACCATCGGGCCATATCTTGATTTCAATGCCTTTTTGGGCAAAGAGGTGGCTGGATATCAGCAGCCACCCCATGAGCAGTAGTTTTTTCATGTGTCGTATGAGTCTGAGGTTATTTTTTCAGTTTCATGCTGGCCTTGACCAGATAGGCTATCAGCAGCAGATAGACAATTAGTGATACCAGCTCACTCATCGGATTGCTCAGCCATTCCTCGTGGATGAGGTTGATGTTGCAATAGCGCATGATGGCACTTACCACTCCCATCAGAGCACCTCCGGCAATGAATCCGGAAGCCAGCAGCGTACCTTTTTCGCCGCGTGCCGTGTTGACGGCTTCGTCCTTGCTGCGGGAAGTCACGTACCAGTTGATGGCTCCACCCACCAGCAACGGGAGGTTCAGTTCCAAGGGGATGAACATACCCAGCGCGAAGGCCAGGGCAGGCACCTTGCAGAAGGTCAGTACCAGTGCCAGTACCGCACCGATGCCATAGAGCAACCATGGGGCACCTACTCCGTTCATCAGCGGGTCGATGACAGCTGCCATGGCGTTGGCCTGTGGGGCAGCCAGTTGTCCGCTGGTGAATCCATACGAATCGTTCAGTACCATGATGACGCCGCCTACGGTAGCTGCCGAAACCAGTGTGCCGAGGAACTTCCAGCTTTCCTGCTTCTTGGGTGTGCTACCCAGCCAATAACCGATTTTCAGGTCGGTGATGAAACCGCCGGCCATGGACAATGCAGTGCAGACCACGCCACCCATTACCAGTGAAGCCACCATACCCGTGGCACCTTTCAGGCCCACGGCCACCATGATGACGGAAGCCAGAATCAAGGTCATCAGGGTCATGCCCGATACCGGGTTCGTACCGACGATGGCGATGGCATTGGCCGCCACGGTGGTGAAGAGGAAGGAGATTCCCGCTACCAGCAGGATGGCTACTACAGTATGTAGGATGTTGCCTTGCATCACGTCGAAATAGAAGAAGAGTACCACGAGCAACAGGGTGAACAAAGAACCGAAGGCGATGATTTTCATGGACAGGTCTTTCTGTGTGCGTTCCACACTTTCTTCGGTCTTCTTTCCTTTCATCTCATTGGCAGCCAAGCTGACCGCACTCTTGATGATGCCCCATGAACGTACGATACCGATGATACCTGCCATGGCGATACCTCCGATACCGATGCTCTTGGCATATTCCTTGAAGATGAGTTCGGGCGACATGTCTTTCACGGCCATGGTGATGTCCGGATTCCAGGCATTCAGCACCTGGTCGCCCCAGAACAGGGAGATACCTGGAACGATGACCCACCATACCACCAGGGAGCCGGCACAGATGATGGCCGCATATTTCAGGCCGACGATGTAACCGAGTCCCAGTACGGCAGCTCCCGTATTGATTTTGAAAACCAGTTTGAACTTGTCGGCAATGGTCTCGCCCCATCCACAGATACGGCTTGTAAAGTTCTCGTTCCACCAGCCGAACGTACCCACGATGAAGTCGTACAGACCGCCTACCAGTCCGGCCATGAGCAACGGTTTGGCCTGGTCACCTCCCTTTTCACCCGATACAAGTACCTGGGTACTGGCGGTCGCTTCCGGGAAGGGATATTCCCCGTGTTTGTCTTTCACGAAATATTTGCGGAACGGAATCAGGAACAGGATGCCCAGCACGCCGCCCAGCAGGGAGCTGATGAACATCTGCATGAAGTTGACCGTCATTTCCGGATATTTTTCCTGCAGAATGTAGAGGGCCGGCAGGGTAAAGATGGCTCCTGCCACGATGACGCCCGAGCAGGCACCGATGGACTGGATCATGACGTTTTCACCCAGTGCGCCTTTGCGTTTGGTGGCACTGGAAATGCCCACGGCAATGATGGCGATAGGGATGGCTGCTTCGAACACCTGTCCCACTTTCAGGCCCAGGTAAGCGGCGGCAGCCGAGAAGATGACGGCCATGACAAGTCCCCATGTCACGGACCACAGGTTTACTTCAGGATACGTTTTTCCGGGAGACATGAGTGGTTCGTATTTTTCTCCCGGTTTGAGCGGACGGAACGCGTTGTCGGGCAATCCCGTCGGTTTTTCTTGTGTCTCTTTCATGAATAATATTGCATTATGATTTGATTAATATTCTTTCGGGTGTCCAAAAGTAGTAAAAATCATTCATATTCATGCAAAAGGCTCCTTATTTTTGCGCTGTAGAAAAACGCAAGTACGTTTCAGATAGAATGCTTTTACGCTTGAAGGGAAGCACTAGTTTGTTTGAGGTAAAACGCAAAGGTGCATTAATCAAAACTCTTTGACATTTCAGATTGAGCGTAAGTACGTGGTTAAAGACGGTTTTAGACCATAATAAAACAGGAGAAACACCCGCAGATGTTCCTCCTGAATAAGTATGAAAAACGACTGTATTTTAGTTGTTTGCATCGGCTGATGCCGGTGTCATGTCTCCCTCTACTACCAAGCGGGTGATTTCGTTCTTGGAGTTGGTGCGCAGGGTGATGGTCTTGCGGAAATGTCCGGGGAATTTGCCGGCTCCGTTGTAAGTCACTGTCACCTCACCGCTTTCACCCGGTTTGATGGGTTCTTTCGGATACTGAGGTACGGTACATCCGCACGAAGCGATGGCCTGATGAATTACCAGTGGTCCGTCGCCCGTATTGGTGAACTTGAATTTGCAAGTCACTTTCGGACTGCTTTCAGAGAAAGAGCCAAAGTTGTATGTAGTTTTTTCAAACGTAATCTGTGCTGTTCCCTGTGCGATGACGAACAGGATGTTCATTACGCACAACAAGGTAGTAAATAAAATCTTCTTCATTTTCTTTTGTTTTTAATCCTTACTCTTGACAACTTCGCAAAGATAGTGTTTTTATGCTAAAGGGGTATGTTTGTGCAGTTTTATTAACATACTTGAAGTGTTGTTATCTGTTTACCTGCTTTACCCCTTTCACGGTTTTTATCTTCTTGATCAGTGATTCCAGCTTAGCATTGTCGTCCACCGTCACGGTCAGCATGCCCGAGAACAGTCCGTCGTGCGAGTCAATGCTGATGGAACGCAACAGAATATTGCTTTCCTTATTAATAATGGACGTGATGTTGGTCACGATGCCGATGTCGTCATGTCCGATGATACGGAGCGTGATGGGATACTGCTTTCCTTGGCTCTTCCCGGCCCAGCGTGCCTTAACAATACGATAAGGGAAGCGGGAACGCATTTCCTTGGCGTTCGGACAGTCGCAGCGGTGAATCTTGATACCTCCGTTGATGCTCACAAAGCCGAACACTTCATCGCCGTAAATCGGGTTGCAGCATTTGGCCAGAGTGAAATCCAGTCCCTTCAGGTTCTGGTCGATAACCAGCACGTCGTCCTTGTAGTCCTTGGCATCGGTCGGCTGCTGGATGTTGAACGACTCTGCACTGCGGTAGCTGATTTCTTCGCGCTGCTCGGTCTCCTTCTTCTGCATGTCGAGGTACTTGTCGATGATGTCGTTCACATCGATTGACTCGTCGGCAATGCTTTGGTAGAAATCGGTCACGGTCTTGAAGCCCAGTTTCCGGATGAGGCGCATCAGGATGGCTTCATCGTATTCCATTTTCCGGTTCTTGAATTTCCGTTCCAGGGTTTCCTTGGCAAATTCTGTCTGGCGGGCTGCAATCTCTTTCAATGCCTGACGTATTTTGTTGCGGGCTTTCGCCGTGGTGACGAAGGTCAGCCAGTCGCGTTTCGGCGTCTGAGTGTTCGAGGTCATGATTTCCACCTGGTCACCGCTGTTCAGTTTCTGGCGGAGCTGCACGTTCTTTCCGTTCACGCGGGCACCCGTACACCGGCATCCCAAGTTGGAGTGGATAGAGAAGGCAAAGTCGAGCACGGTGGCTCCCTGCGGCAGTTTGTACAAATCGCCTTTGGGAGTGAACACGAACACTTCGTCTTTGTACAAGTCCAGTTTGAACTGGTCCATGGCATCCAAGTCGTTGTCAGCATTTTCCAGTGTTTCCCGGATGGAGTTCAGCCATTCGTCCAGACCGCTTTCCCCCTTGATACCTTTGTATCGCCAGTGGGCGGCAAGACCTTTTTCGGCAATCTCATCCATGCGTTCCGTACGGATTTGTACCTCTACCCATTTGCCTTCCGGTCCCATGACAGTGATGTGTAAAGACTCGTATCCGTTGCTCTTCGGCACGGACAACCAGTCGCGCAGACGTTTGGGGTTGGGCAAGTACATATCGGTCACGATGGAGTAGGCCTGCCAGCACTCCTGCTTCTCCTTGTCGAGCGGAGAATCAAGGATGATACGGATGGCAAACAGGTCGTACACGCCTTCGAAGGGGCATCCCTGCTTTTTCATCTTCTGGTAGATGGAGTGGATGGACTTGGTACGTCCTTTCATGTGGAACTTCAGTCCGGCTTCTTCCAGTTTTTTCTTTATCGGTTCGATGAATGCGTCAATGTAGCGGTCGCGCGCTTGTTTGGTGGCATTCAGTTTCTCCTTGATATAATAGTACACGTCATGCTGCGTGTATTTCAGTGACAAATCCTCCAGTTCCGATTTCAGCTTGTACAGTCCCAGTTTGTGTGCCAGCGGGGCATACAGGTAGGCCGCTTCGTTGGCCACTTCCAGTCGGGCTTCTTCATTCGGGCTGTCCTTTATCTGCCGCATCAGGTTCACACGGTCGGCAATGATAATCAGGATGACCCGCATGTCTTCGGCAAACGACAGAAGCAGGTTGCGGAAATTTTCCGATTCGATGATGGGACTCTTGGAATATAGTTCGTTGATTTTTACAAGTCCCCGGATAATGCCGGCCACGTCTTCTCCGTATTCCTCCTTGACGGACTCCAGGCTGCACAAGTTGTATTTCACAGACTCATGAAGCATGATGCCCAGAATCGAGGCGCGGCGCATACCGATTTCTTCGGCTACGATAACAGCCGTCTGCATGTCTTTGATGATGGGGTTCATTTGGAAGACATTCCGTGGAATAGTTCCTTCCGACATGGCTTTTATGAGGTGGTTCTTCAGTTTGCGGCAGTCATCTTTTTGTAACGTGTCTTTTGATAGTAATAACAGCCTTTTATAAAGCTGAATCAGTTGTTTGTGCTCTTCCGGCGTGAAAAATTCATTGTTCTCCATAATGCCTCGTTTTGTTGTTTGTGGGTAAAGTTACTTTTTTTTTATCGATATGGTGCATTCTTACTGTATTTTTTCTATTTTTGAGCATGATTCTGAATGCAGAAAGAATATTCATTACCTAAATAAAACAATATGTTAACACACGAAGACAAAGAATTGTTGGCCAAGAAAGGCATTTCAGAAGAGAAAATTGCCGAACAGTTGGCTTGTTTTGAGAAAGGTTTTCCGTTCCTGAAATTGTCGGCAGCGGCTTCTGTAGAAAACGGAGGTATCATGAAAGCTGAAGCAAAAGATTTCGAACGGTATCTTGCGGCATGGAATGCTTACAAGGATGGGGAGAAGAAAATTGTCAAGTTTGTACCGGCTTCCGGTGCAGCCAGCCGTATGTTTAAGAATATGTTTGAGTTCTTAGGGGCGGACTATGACAAACCGACGACGGATTTCGAGAAGAAGTTCTTCGACCATATCCATGACTTTGCATTCTATAACGACCTGAATGCGGCTTGCATGGACAATACGGGCAAGAACATCGATGCTTTGTTGTCGGAACAGAACTACAAAGCCATTGTATCCAATCTGCTGGAAGCTGCAGGATTGAACTACGGTGCCCTGCCGAAGGGACTGCTTAAGTTCCACCGTTATGCCGACGGCGTACGTACACCGCTGGAAGAACATCTGGTAGAAGGTGCGTTGTATGCAGCCGGAAAGACAGGTAAAGTGAACATACATTTCACAGTGTCTACCGAACACCGGGCTTTGTTTGAAAAACTGGTGGCTGCCAAGGTGGGTGAATACGAAGCCAAATACGGCGCGAAATACCATATCAGTTTTTCCGAACAGAAACCGAGTACAGATACGGTGGCAGCCGATATGGAAAACAAACCTTTCCGCGACAAAGACGGCAAGCTGTTGTTCCGTCCGGGTGGTCACGGGGCTTTGATCGAGAACCTGAACGATCTGGATGCCGATATCGTATTCATCAAGAACATCGACAACGTGGTGCCCGACCGTTTGAAGGCAGATACCGTGATTTACAAGAAATTGCTGGCCGGTGTACTTGTCACTTTGCAGAAGCAGGCTTTCGAATACCTGGAACTGCTGGACAGCGGCCACTACAGTCACGAACAGCTGGAAACGATTATCCGTTTCGTACAGCAGCAGTTGCGTTGCCGCAGGACAGACCTGAAAGAACTGGAGGATGCTGACTTGGTTATCTATCTGCGCAAGAAACTGAACCGTCCGATGCGTGTGTGTGGTATGGTGAAGAATGTGGGCGAACCGGGCGGTGGTCCGTTCCTGGCTTATAATCCGGATGGAACCATCTCTCTCCAGATTCTGGAAAGCTCACAGATTGATATGAACGACCCGGAAAAGAAAGCGATGTTCGAAAAAGGTACGCACTTCAATCCGGTGGATTTGGTATGTGCCATCCGCGATTACAAAGGCCGCAAGTTCAACTTGCTGGAACATGTGGACAAGGCTACCGGTTTCATCTCTTACAAGTCGAAGAACGGAAAGGACTTGAAAGCCCTCGAATTGCCAGGATTGTGGAACGGTTCTATGAGCGACTGGAATACCGTGTTCGTAGAAGTACCGTTGAGCACGTTCAATCCGGTAAAGACCGTGAACGATTTGCTGCGTGAACAGCATCAATAAATTGAGATAGACCGATTGAATCATAAAAAAGTCCGCTTGTCTGCATCAGACGGGCGGACTTTTTTGTCTTCATGTATACCGATTCTCTATTTTTACTGTGCCTTTTCATTTTGTTACGACAGCTTTTCCCGGTATTCTTTGGGAGAGATACCCAGGTTTCTTTTCACATATTTGCCGAAGAACGACAGTGTGGCGAAATTCAGTTCGTTGGCAATTTCCTTGATGCTTTTGTCAGGACATTTCAGCAGATATTCCACATCCTTCATGACATAGCTGGTAATCAGGTCGGAAGCTGTTTCTCCGGAATTTTCCTTGCAGATGGCCGACAAGTATTTGGCCGTGACGAACAATCGGCTGGCATAGTAGCTTACGGAGCGTTCTTTGGGGTAGGACGAAACCAGCAGTTCGATGAAGGCGTTGAACAGGTTGCTGGAGGAATTGAAGCAGGTGGGACGCAACTGGATATATTTTTCCAGGGCATCCTGAAACTCATAAATGAATGCTTGCAGGAGGGAGTTGATGAGTTCTCTCTGGTGACGGTGGGGCGTTCCTGTCAGTTTGGAGTAGAGCAGGTGGTAGTATTGACAAAAAAGCTGGCTTTCCTCTTCGTTGAGCGGAATGATGGGGTGCTGGTCCAGATACAGCCTCGAACACCAGTTGCTTGTGGATGCCGACAAGATGAAGACACGTTTGGCATATTCTGGTGAAAGGCAAAATCCACAGCACTCAAAATCATCACCTATTGTGCCGTGCTTGAGCAGAGTCTGCGGATGGCAAATCATCAGGTCATTCGGACCGATGTCGTAAGAGTTGTTGTTGAGAGATAAAGATGCTTTTCCTTTCAGGCATAAAATAACTAGGAAGAAGTCTGCCTTTATAGTGTTTTGTTCTATGGCGTCAATCTTATTAACCTGATTATGTATGATAACTTGTTCATCCTTGTAAGTTGCCACCTTTTCTATAATCTCGGTACTTGACATCCTGATAAGTTCTATTTCCTTCTCCATAAATCTAATAAATCTAGTTCGATTACAAATGAACTGAATGTTTTTTAATAATCGGTGTTCTATTTTTCTTGATGAGTGTTCTATAAGTGAAATTGATGCAACGAATGGAAAAATAGGACACTTCCAAGGTGTTCTATATATCCTGTGTTTCATGTAATGGTCTTTTCTTTGCGCTCACAAATCGTAGACATACTAAACATGATAAGATTTATGAAAGAATTTCATTGGATGGCCATTGGTTTATTTTTGGTCATGATGTCAGGATGCGGAAGCAGAGAGCAAGCTTCGCAGCAGGTAGACCCTGTAAAGGTAAAGGTCATGACCGTAGTGTCATCAGTACGGAACGAGACCGTCCGTTTTTCGGGCACGGTGCAAGAAGAAAACGGAAGTGCGTTGAGCTTTCCGCTGATGGGAAGAGTGAAGTCGGTACAGGTGGATTTGGGAAGCCGGGTGCGGCAGGGGCAGTTGCTGGCTACACTGGACGAAGCGTCCGTAGAAAGCACGTATCAGGCGGCAAAGGCGGCTTTGAAGCAGGCGGAAGATGCCTACCGGCGAATGAAGGAACTGCATGAAAAAGGGAGTCTGGCCGACATGAAGTGGGTGGAGGTGCAGAGCAAACTCCAGCAGGCCCAGTCCATGGAGGCAGTGGCCCGGAAGAACCTGACAGACTGCCGGCTGGTGGCTCCGTTTGCCGGGGTGATTGCCGAAAAGAACCTGGAAGTGGGGCAGAATGTGGTGCCTGGGGTACAGGTCATGAAACTGGTGTCCGACGACCGTCTGAAAGTACGGATTGCCGTACCGGAAACGGAAATCATGCACGTGACGAAAGGTCAGAAAGCAGTGATTGAGGCTCCGGTGCTGAACGGCAGACAGGCAGAAGGGGTGGTGATGGAGAAAGGTATCCAGGCCAATCCGCTGTCACGGTCGTACGAGGTGAACATCGGCATTCAGACGCCGCATACGGGCTTGCTTCCCGGTATGGTGACGGAGGTATGGCTGCAGGATGCCGACAAGAGTCAGACCTGCGTACTTCCTGCCAGCGTGATTCAGCTGGATGAAAGCAACCGCTATTTCGTGTGGGTGAAGGGAGCAGACGGCAAAGCCTCCAAGCGCGTGGTGACGTGTGGCAAGTTCACGGCAAGCGGAGTAACGGTGGTGGCCGGATTGAGTGAAGGAGAGGAAGTGATTGTGGAAGGCCAGCAGAAGGTGTGCGAAGGCACGCCGTTGGCCATATAAAAATAGGTAAAGCACATGGAAAAGAAACGGAACATAGTAGAGTGGGCCATGCATTATCGCCAGATTGTGATACTGGTGACATGCTGCCTGGTGGCATTCGGCATATACAGTCTGCCGCAAATGCAGAAAAATGAGTTCCCGGATTTTACCATACGTCAGGGAATGGTGATTGCCGTGGCTCCCGGGAACACGGTCAATGAGATGGTGGAACAGGTGACGAAGCCATTGGAAAACTATATCTTTACCTACAAGGAGGTGAAGAAGGAAAAGACTTTTTCGACCACCCGCGACGGAATCGTGTTTGTGCAGGTGGAACTGAATGATGACTTGAACAACAAAGATGAGTTCTGGAGCAAGTTCAAGCACGGAGTGGCCGCGTTCAAGTCGCAGCTGCCTCCGAATGTGCTGGCCGTGCAGGTGATGGATGATTTCGGCGATACTTCGGCACTGCTGATTACCATGGAGAGCAAGGACAAGACCTATCGGGAATTGTCGGACTACATGGATGAACTGGAAAACCGGTTGCGCCGTATTCCCAGTGTGGGACGTCTGACCGTCAGCGGAGAAAGACAGGAACAGATTTCCATTTACCTGGATCCGGAGCGTCTGTCGCATTACGGACTGAACGAGCAGCTCATCGCCGGACAGTTGTTTGCCAAGGGGTTTGTGACCACCGGCGGACGCATACAGACTCCTCAGTATGTCTTGCCGGTACACGTGGAAAAGACGTTCAACACGCTCTATGACGTGCAGCAGCAGATTGTGTACAGTGATCCCTCGGGCAATGTGGTACGCCTGCAGGATGTGGCCCGTGTGGTGAAGGAATACCCTCATGCCGACAGTTACATCAAGAACAACGGCACGAAATGCATTTTGCTGAGTGTGGAGATGAAAAAAGGCAAGAACATCGTGCAGATGGGGGATGACATCAACCAGGTGCTGGAAGAGTTCAAGAAGGAACTGCCTTCGGAAGTCAACATGTACCGCATCACGGACCAGGCGCAGGTGGTGGGCGACAGTGTCAATTCGTTCTTGCGTGAGCTGGTTATCGCCATTGTGGCCGTGGTGATTGTGGTGATGCTGCTGTTGCCGTTACGGGTGGCACTGGTAGCCGCTTCCACCATTCCGATAACCATCTTTATCTCGTTGGGACTCTTTTATGCCTTTGGCATCGAACTGAACACCGTGACGCTGGCAGCCCTGATTGTGACCTTGGGAATGATTGTGGACAATTCCATCGTCATAATCGACAGTTATCTGGAGAAAATCGGAGAGGGGATGTCGCGCTGGCATGCGTCCATTTATAGTGCCACGCATTTCTTTAAATCCATCTTCTCGGCTACGCTGGCCATCAGTATCACGTTCTTCCCCTTCCTGATTGTGATTCCGGGCATGATACACGACTTCCTGCTGAGCTTCCCTTGGTCCATTTCGCTGATTCTGGGCATTTCCTTGGTGGTGGCCATGTTGTTGGTACCGTTCATGCAGTTCTGGTTCATCCGGAAACCGGTGCCTTCGCACAAAAAAGGATTCTCGTTTATGGAGTTTCTGCAGACCTATTACAACAAACTGTTGGACAAATGTTTTGCGCATCCCTACATCACCCTGATGGGGGGAGTGGCTTCTGTCGTGATAGGTATCTTCCTGATGGGAAAATTGCCGCAGAAACTGATGCCGGTGGCCGACCGTAACCAGTTTGCCGTAGAGATTTATCTGCCTACGGGAACGGCGGTGGAAAAGACCGCGTGGGCGGCCGATACGATGGAACAGGTGTTCCGTAAGGACCCGAGAGTGGTTTCCGTCACTTCGTTTGTGGGCTGTTCTTCACCCCGTTTCCATACGGCATACGCCCCTCAGCTGGGAGGAACCAACTATGCCCAGCTGATTGTGAACACGAAGGATAACAAGGAAACCGTGGAACTGCTGGATGAATATTCTCCGCGCTACACCGATGCCTTTCCCGACGTGCGGGTAAGGTTCAAGCAAATCAGTTTCAGCCAGGCAGTTTATCCGATTGAACTCCGTCTGAGCGGCGAGAACTTGGATTCATTGAAGACTGTAGCCGGAAAATACCTGAGCCTGTTGCGCCGGATGCCCGAGATACGGCTGGCGCAGACTAATTTCAGTGAGCCGCAGACTTCGGCCAAGGTGGTGCTGAAAGAAGATGAGGCTTCGCGCCTGGGCATCCAGAACGCCCAGCTGGAAACCACGCTGGCCATGCGCTACGGCGACGGACTGAAGGTGGCCAGTGTGTGGGAAGGCGATTATGACATCTCCGTGACATTGAAGAGCGAGAAAGCCGACTGTGCCGATTTCTCCGATTTGGAAAACGAACTGATTCCGGTGTTGGGAGGTACGCAGGTGCCCTTGCGTCAGGTAGCGGAAGTGGTACCTTCCGTGAAAGACGGACAGCTGGTCCGCCGGAACGGTATCTATACGATTACGGTGATGGCCGATGTGCGTCGTGACGTGAACGTAGCCGCCTTGACGAGTGTAGTGAAAGAGAATGTGGCAGCTATTCCTCTGCCGGATAAAGTAACGCTGGCCTACGGAGGTGACGACGAGCAGGACAATGAGAATCTTCCTCCCATCATGGGAGCGCTGGCCATTGCTGCTTTCATCATCTTCTTCATTCTGCTGGCCCATTTCCGGCGCATCAGCATTGCCCTGCTGATTTTTGCCAGCATGACGCTCTGCCTGTTCGGAACGGCTGTGGGTGTACTGATTCAGGGAGTGGATTTCGGTATGACCTGTACGTTGGGTATTATCAGTCTGATGGGTATCATCGTGCGTAACGGTATTATTATGATTGACTATGCCGAGGAATTGCGGGCTACGGAGAAACTCTGTGTGCGCGATGCCATTTATCATTCGGCCCGTCGCCGTATGCGGCCTATCTTCCTGACTTCGGCTGCGGCTTCCATGGGAGTCATTCCGATGATATTGGGCAAGAGCGGACTTTGGATGCCGATGGGTACGGTAATTTGCTACGGTACGCTGATTACCATGCTCTTCCTGCTGACGGTGCTTCCGGTGGCTTATCTGCTGATTTTCAGGGGAAGCTCTGAAAAACGTGCCCGGCTGGAGGCCTTGGAAAATGCCTGACAAGGCGATTAGGAATCAAGATAAAGAAGAATCATTATGAAAACGAATCGAAACAGAATCATAGCTTTTCTATTGATAGGTGGGGCGTGTGTGAATCTGGCCTTCGGGCAGAAAGCGTACACCTTGGATGAATGTATTCAGGCTGCCTTGACAAACAATGTGCGGATGAAGAATGCCCGTAACGAACTGGAAATGGCCCGACAGGACAAGAAGAAGGCGTTTACCAATTATTTTCCGAGTGTCATGGCGGCGGGTACCGGCTTTATGGCGGATAAAGGACTGATGCAGATGGATATGGCTCCGGACATGCACATGTCCATGCTCAAGAACGGAATTGCGGGAGGAGTGAGCGCCTCCCTGCCGCTCTTTACTGGCGGGCAGATTGTGAACGGAAACCAGTTGGTCAAAGTGGGGGTAGAGGTGAAGCGTTTGCAACGGAACCTCTCTGACAGTGAAGTGACACTGACCACGGAGCAGTATTTCTGGCGAGTGGTCACTCTGCAGGAGAAACTCAAGACTTTGGGTAAGGTGGAAACGCAGCTGGATCGTATCTTGCGCGATGTGGAGGCCTCGGTGGAGGCAGGCGTGGTGACACGCAACGATTTGTTGCAGGTGCAGCTTCGCCGGAACGAGACCAAAAGCAGCCGCCTGCAACTGGAGAACGCTTTGTCCCTTTCGCGGAACATGCTGGCGCAATATACGGGCCTTGGCTCCGATTTCCTGGCGGTGGCTTTTGCCGTCGACGACCAGCTGCCCTCCTGTCCGGACAGTCTTTACTGCGACCCGGAGTCGGCCTTGGGACTGACCAGTGAATATGCCCTGTTACAACAGAATGTGAAGGCCAGCCGTCTGCAATACAAGATGGAGTTGGGCAAGAATCTGCCTACGGTGGCCATTGGCGGAGGGTATGTGTATCATAACTTCTTGCCGGAAGACCAGCGCTTCTGGGTGGGGTTTGCCACGGTGACCGTGCCTCTGACCGGATGGTGGGGAGGTAGCCATGCCCTCAAGAAGGAGAAGCTCCAGGTGAAGAACACGGAAAACCAGTTGGCCGACCAGGGAGAACTGTTGGTTATCCGCATGAAAAATGCATGGAACGGGGTGAATGAGGCCTACGAGCAGATAAAAATCGCTCGTCTGTCCATTGATCAGGCCACGGAGAACCTGCGTTTGAACACCGATTATTACAAGTCAGGTACTTGTACGATGAGTGATTTGCTTGATGCGCAGACCTTGTTTCAGCAAAGCTGTGACAAATACGTGGAAAGCTATACAAATTATGAGTTGAAGAAACGGGAATATCTGCAAGTCACGGGGCGCCGTTGATTGTTTTTTTCTTGGTGCAAAAGGCCGTCTGGAAGTACTTCTGGCGGCCTTTCTTTATAAAATATTGCATATTAATTGCATATTAATTTAAAATGAGTTACCTTTGCACCGTGATTCAGAACCAGTGGGAGCGGATGGGACCGCTTGTTTGCGAAGAGGTTCGCCACATAAAATAAAAAATCCTTTGGAGAAGAAAGACTGCCTTCGAGGTCTTTTTTATGTTTCCCATGAGGGAAACGTACGTTTTCCATTTGGGAAACATACGGCTCCGGGAGCGGAAACATACGTTTTCGGGCTGAAAAACATAGAAGGTGGGCAGACGTTTTTCTTATATCATAGGGAGAGTTTGGAGAATAATAAAAGTATGAAAGTGTACGGAGCACATAAGATCATTCAGCGGAAAGCGGGTACGGCGATGTACCGCCTGCGCCTGTCACGTGCACATTGGTTTAGCGGATTCCTTCACGAAAGTTTGTAAGACAGGAAGTTGCGTCTTCCTGACGTGTGGTAGAAATTGCTTATGAACTTTTAATTTCGAATTTGTTATGTGGAGTATTATCTTGACTGTCCTGGCAGGGGTCCTGTTGGGATATGTCCTTCGTACGTGTGATTTTTTGAAGAAAGTGAATCAGACCATTTCAGTCACTATTTGTCTGATGCTGTTTGTATTGGGACTTTCCGTAGGCTATAACCCGTTGATTGTGAAGAATCTGGGCTCGTTTGGCGGACAGGCCCTGCTGCTCAGTGTGGCCGGCATTACGGGAAGCGTGCTACTGGCACGGCTGGTGTATCTGTGGTTTTTCAAGGAAGGAGGTGAGAAATGAAAGGAAGTCTGTTGGTACTGTCCATGTTTTTCATGGGCTGTCTGTTGGGTTACGTGTGGAATGTGTCCGGTTGGGAAATGGGAGATATGCACCAGTTGTCGCTGTATATCCTGTATGCCCTGATGTTTCAGGTAGGTATCAGCATTGGAGGAGGCGAAGATTTCAAGGCGCTGATTCACGGTTTCCGGTGGAAGATGCTGCTGATTCCTTTGGCTACGATTGGAGGAACCTTGCTGTTCTCTGCCTTGGTCAGTGTGCTGCTGACCCGCTGGAGCGTGTTCGACTGCATGGCCATCGGTAGCGGGCTGGGATATTACTCCCTGGCCTCCATTCTGATTGTGGAGCTGAAGGCCCCGGTTATCGGAACGCAGTTGGCCACGGAACTGGCTACTATCGCCCTCTTGACGAATGTCATCCGCGAACTCGTGGCGCTGGTGGGAGCCCCTCTGATTTGCAAGTATTTCGGGAAACTGGCCCCTATCTCGGTGGCCGGGGTGACCTCTGTCGATGTGGCCCTGCCTTCCATCATCCGGGTATCCGGCAAGGAGGTGGTGCCGATTGCCATTTTCCATGGCATCCTGGTAGATATGTCCGTTCCGTTTTTCATCTCTTTGTTCTGCAAGCTGTAAGAACCTGATTCTTGCTTGCTGCGCAAAGAGATGAACAGAACGGGGCAGTCCGTTTAGATGTCCAGCCCCATGATGTAATCGTTCATGTAATACCCTTCGCCGATGGGGAAGTCACCTTCGCGTACCTTCTTCATGCCCATGTGCTCATAAAATCCCAGTGCAGGATTGTGACGGTTCACGTTCAGTTCCATCCGGCAAGGTTCGGGATGAAGTTCCTTGATGCCTTTGATGGCCTGCTTGAACAGTTGCCGTCCGAGTTTGTATTTCTGGAAGTAGGGGAGCACATAAATCTTCTGCAAGTGGAAGAGGTCGGGCCCTTCCTGCTGGATGGACACGTAGCCGGCCGGTTCGCACTCCTCGTAGGCGAGGTAGTAAATGTGGTGCTCCTTCTCCATCTGGTTCTTCAGGCTCTCGGCGGAATACATCCACTCCATCATGTAATCAATTTGTTCCGGGGTCAGAATCTTCTGGTAAGTGACCGGAAAGGTCTGCTTGGCCAGTGACCGGATAATCTCAATGTCTTCGATTGTCGCTTTTCTGATATTAAACATAGGCGTTTTGTAATAAAATAAGTGTGTTTTCTACAAAAGTACTTTTTCTTTCGATTGCTTTGCTTTTATGGAGATAGAATCTTGTTAAATGTTCTAAAATTATAATACCTTGCAATGCATAGTATCTAGATAAAACCTATATTTGTGTCATACAAGATAAATGAGATGAAATGAATGTAGACAATGTAAAATCACAGATGCGCAAAGGGATGCTGGAATACTGCATCCTGCTGCTGTTGCACCGGGAGTCTGCCTATTCTTCCGACATCATCCAGAAGCTGAAGGAGGCCCGGCTGATTGTAGTGGAAGGCACACTCTATCCGTTGCTGACCCGTCTGAAGAACGACGGACTCCTGTCGTACGAGTGGGTGGAGTCTACCCAGGGACCTCCCCGCAAGTATTACGGACTGACTCCGGAAGGAGAGAATTTCCTGAAAGAACTGGAAAGTGCCTGGGACGGACTTTCCGACACGGTAAACCATTTAAGAAAGAACATTTAAAACCTGCATGACATGAAAAAGACACTGACTGTAAATTTAGGAGGCACCGTATATCACATTGATGAGGATGCCTATATCCTGCTGGATAATTATTTGAATAACCTCCGCTATCATTTCCGCAAGGAAGAAGGGGCGGATGAGATTGTGCGCGACATGGAAGCCCGCATCGCCGAACTGTTTGACGAAGCCTTGCGCGGCGGCTTGCAGGTGATTACGATAAAAGAGGTGGAAGAGGTCATTGCCCGTATGGGCAAGCCCGAAGAGCTGAACGACGGGGAGGAGGAAAACGCATCCGCCTCGGGCGAGAAGGCTTATGGCAGCGAATCGACGGGAACCAGCCGTCGTTTGTTCCGTAACCCGGACGACCGTGTCTTGGGTGGAGTTGTATCCGGTCTTGCAGCCTATTTCGGCTGGGACGTGACCTGGACCCGTATCGTCTTTATCCTGGCCGGTTTCCTGATTCATGGATTGATTTTGGCTTATCTGCTGGCCTGGATTATCATTCCGTTGGCACGAACGGCTACGGAGAAATTGCAGATGCGGGGGGAACCTATCAATGTGGAGAACATCGGACGCACGGTGACCGACGGTTTTGAGAAAGTGAACGACTACGTACATTCCGAGAAGCCCCGTTCGGCCTTGCAGAAGTTGGGAAACGGAGTGGTGGCCGTGTTCGGCTTCCTACTGAAACTGTGTCTGGTACTGTTGCTGATTTGCTGTGCGCCCTTCCTGCTGGTCGGTTTGGTGGTACTGTCTGCCTTGCTGATGGCTGCCACGGGGGTGATTGTGAACCTGCCTACCTTTATATATAATATATTGCCTTGGGTGGACTGGAGCGGTGTGCATGCCATTCCGGGCGTGATTGTCGGATTGACCGTGTGCGGACTACTGGTGGTGGGTATTCCCATTGCCGGACTGATTCAGGCCGTCATGCAGTCGTTTGGAAGCTGGAAGCCCATGGGTACCTCCGCTAAAGTGGTGCTGGTGCTGTTGTGGATGGTGGCCCTGGCTGTAGGAATTGTGTTGTTCTTCCAGGTGCCTTTCCTCTCGGAGCCCCTTCAGACTGTTCCTTTCTGGGGAGAGTTCCTCTGATTTTGTCAGTCTCCATAGTGTGTCTGGAGACAAGAATGTCACATAAAACGGCCAAAATGGCAGTCCGTGTCAGAAAAAAATGCTGGCCCGGACTTTTTTTTCTTCTGGCATGAGATTTGTCTTTTATAGGGCGTAACGCTTCGGCGCTACAGAATTAACTGATTAGATAATAATAAAAATAGATACAATTATGGGAAAGATTATTGGTATTGACTTAGGAACAACAAACTCATGTGTTGCAGTATTTGAAGGTAACGAACCGGTGGTAATTGCCAACAGCGAAGGTAAACGTACCACTCCTTCAGTTGTAGGTTTTGTTGACGGTGGCGAACGTAAGGTAGGTGATCCTGCCAAACGTCAGGCTATCACAAACCCGAAACGTACGGTATATTCTATCAAACGTTTCATGGGTGAAACTTACGATCAGGTTCAGAAAGAAATTGCTCGTGTACCTTACTCAGTAGTAAGAGGCGACAACAATACTCCGCGTGTAGATATCGACGGACGTCTGTACACTCCGCAGGAAATCTCAGCCATGATTCTGCAGAAGATGAAGAAGACTGCTGAAGATTACCTGGGTCAGGAAGTCACTGAAGCTGTCATCACCGTTCCGGCATACTTCTCAGACTCTCAGCGTCAGGCCACTAAGGAAGCTGGTCAGATTGCCGGTCTGGATGTAAAACGTATCGTGAACGAACCGACTGCAGCTGCATTGGCTTACGGTGTGGACAAGTCTAACAAAGATATGAAGGTAGCCGTATTCGACCTTGGTGGTGGTACATTCGATATCTCTATCCTGGAATTCGGTGGTGGCGTATTCGAAGTATTGTCAACTAACGGTGATACTCACCTGGGTGGTGATGACTTCGACCAAGTAATCATCGATTGGTTGGTTCAGGAATTCAAGAATGACGAAGGTGCCGACTTGACTACTGATCCGATGGCTATGCAACGTTTGAAGGAAGCTGCTGAAAAGGCAAAGATTGAATTGTCTTCTTCCACTTCTACTGAAATCAACTTGCCGTATATTATGCCGGTTGCCGGTGTGCCTAAACACTTGGTGAAGACATTGACTCGTGCAAAATTCGAAGCTTTGGCTCACAACCTGATTCAGGCTTGTTTGGAACCTTGTAAGAAAGCTATGAGCGATGCAGGTCTGAACAACGCAGATATCGATGAAGTCATCTTGGTAGGTGGTTCTTCACGTATCCCGGCTGTACAGAAGCTGGTTGAAGACTTCTTCGGCAAAGTTCCTTCTAAGGGTGTAAATCCGGATGAAGTAGTAGCCGTAGGTGCTTGTATCCAGGGTGCCGTTTTGAACAAGGAAGCCGGTGTAGGTAACATCGTATTGCTGGATGTCACTCCGTTGACATTGGGTATTGAAACAATGGGTGGAGTAATGACCAAGCTGATTGATGCCAACACGACTATTCCGTGCAAGAAGAGTGAAGTCTTCTCTACTGCGGCTGATAACCAGACGGAAGTTACCATCCACGTATTGCAGGGTGAACGTCCGATGGCTGCTCAGAACAAGTCAATCGGTCAGTTCAACTTGACAGGTATCGCTCCGGCTCGTCGTGGTGTGCCTCAGATTGAAGTTACATTCGATATCGATGCCAACGGTATCTTGAAGGTATCTGCCAAGGATAAGGCAACAGGTAAGGAACAGGCCATCCGTATCGAAGCTTCATCTGGTTTGAGCAAGGAAGAAATCGACCGTATGAAGGCTGAAGCTGAAGCTAACGCAGAAGCTGATAAGAAGGAAAAGGAACGTATCGATAAGTTGAACCAGGCAGATAGCTTGATCTTTACTACTGAAAATCAGTTAAAAGATCTTGGCGATAAGATTCCGGCTGACAAGAAAGCTCCTATCGAAGCTGCCCTCCAGAAGCTGAAAGATGCTCACAAGGCTCAGGATTTGGCTGGTATCGATGCAGCAAGCGCTGAATTGCAGACCGCTTTCCAGGCTGCAAGTGCAGAAATGTACGCTCAGACTGGTGCACAAGGCGGTGCTCAGGCAGGTCCTAATGCTGGTCAGGCAAACAACGGTCAGAGTTCAAACAGCAAGAACAATGAGAATGTACAGGATGCTGACTTCGAGGAAGTCAAATGATTCCGATAAGTAAACAAATAATAAACAAAAAGCGTGCAGCTCAACGAGTTGCACGCTTTTTGCGTTTATAGGGTTCATGGTTTCTATGTGTTTTCTATAGGCTTTTTTATCTCTTATTTGCGACAAGACAAAAAAGTAGATAATGTGAAACTAAATTCTACTTATTTGCATTCCCCTATTTTTCGCTATCGTAAATGACATCAAGTAGCTCATTTGCAAGTTTCACATCTGTGATTTTAATAATGTTGTCTTCCTCTGTTACATAGCCAAGTATATTGATACTGCCATACCAGACTGTGGACTTATCTATGACGCACGAGGATAAGGATAGTTTCGGTACAATCTTTACATATAATCCCAAACTTTTTAGATAATCCGTCTGACTGTTTTCCTCTGATGTGAGAATTGATACTTGAATACCACTCGCATGAAACTCTCTGAGTGTTTTAACAAATGTGTTTCGTTCTGTACGATAGAGTCTTGGAGAGGATATGACAATAGATTGTCTTGAACTTTTCAAATTTTCCATAAATGCCAAGCGGAACGTACTGCCATTGAAAATCTGTCCTTCACATGACGATGTGTGCAAGTTTTCTGTGTCATCAAACAATGTCGGATTATCTTTTGACAGTACACGATAACCGATGGCAGAGTATCCTTTCAGGCGTTTACGATACATGCTCTCACAAACAGGTTCGTGTATATCAATATAGTCGTAAATACGGACATCTTTTTTCCCCTCATTCTCACGGTGCAAACGTCCGGCATATTGTGCCACCAATCCTTTCCATGAGATTGGCAGTGCCAAAAACAGTGTATCAAGTCGTGGATAGTCAAATCCCTCTCCCACATATTTTCCCGTGGCTACTATTACAAGAGGGGCATCTTTGGGTATATCCTGTAACTTTTGCAGCGTTTCTCTCTTGTTTTTTGCAGTCCCTTCTCCTGTGAGTTGTATGATGTTGGCTACATGCTGCTTCAACATTTCGGCAAGCAATTCTACATGAGAAGTTCTGGCAGTAAGTATTATAGGTGTTCGGCCTGCAGCCACGACATTAAGAACATCCTCTATTATAAGATTATTCCGTATTTTCGATTCAGCGAGGGATTGTGATAGTGCCGTAAACGATTGTTTATCATCGGTAACAGGTCTGTAAGATGTAAATCTCGGCACAAGATAGCGCTGGAACGACTGCTTCTGAATCTGTGCCTTGGCATCGGCAGAAAAACGAATCGGACCGCATTGCATGAAGATAATAGGCTGCAAACCATCTTTGCGGATGGGAGTGGCAGTAAGTCCATAGACATAATGTGCCGTAACGTGTTTTAATACATTCTCGAATGTAATGGAAGATACGTGATGACATTCGTCTACAATGATCATCCCGTATCCTTTTACAAAAGGTTTGATTTCGTCGTTTTCAAAACATGACTGCATAAGGGCTATATCAATAACACCATGCAACGTGTTAGAGGTAGAATCAAGACACCCGACTGGAGAAAATGCCTTCTTCCTGCCTCGTTTCTTGGAAATCTCATCTTCTGTAAAATCTATGTCAAGAAATTCTGACAGGCGTTCATGCCATTGCATAAGCAATGCCTTGGAGTGTACCAGAATAAGTGTATTTGTCTTTCTTCGGGCAATCAGAGCCGCGGCTGTAACAGTCTTTCCAAAGGCTGTCGTTGCAGACAACACACCGTTGGAAAATGGCATGAGGGCATTGATAGCGTCCAACTGTTCATCGCGTTCCTTTCCTTTGAATGTTACGCCAATAGGTTTACCATAATTTGTATTATCAACTATTTCATAATCAATTTTGAGGGAATACAGCATGTTGATAATGGCATCCTCACACCCCCGAGGCATTGCAAGATATTCATCGGTAAAATCTGCACGGCAGATAATACGAGGAATGTTATATGTGGAAATACGCATCGCCTGTTTGCTGTAGAATTCAGGATTTTTGAACGCCGCAATATGTTTCAAATGATTACTAACCTTATCTGAAATAGATTTTAAAGGAATATATATCCTGTCTGATTTATGTATTATAAGTCTGCCGTTAAAGTCTTCCTGGGTCACATCCTGTATGACTGGTATTTCCCACGGTTTATTTTCCGAAGAAGTAGCTAATGTCCCAAAATCTTCTTGCTGATGCTGTATCAATAATGTATCTACGGTACCTTCATCTATTTTTCTTACATTGTATAGATATGTCCATTGATCCTGGAACGGAAGAAACTGCTCATCTACAAAAACGCTGTTTCCTGCTTTCCTGGCTTTTCCCTGCAATGGTAACGCAATGAGATTGCCGAATCCACCTTCCGGTACTTTATCCTGATTGGGAAAGAAGCGATCGTATGAATCGAATGTAATCCGTCCATTGCGCTTCATGGCTTCTGTAAGAATTGTATTGCCTAATTTCCTTGCTTTGTAGGCTGGTATGGGTTCATTAAAGAAAGTCCACACATGCGCACCATTGCCAGAACGTGAGCGTTCTATACTGAACGGAATTCTCCACTCTCTACAAATGGAAATAAATGCCAAAACATCGTTCTTATATCCATGAGTGCAATTTTTGTCATCAAAATCAGCACACAGGAAAGAACATTTATTATCAGAAGTAACGACGTACAGACCGATAACATCGCATCCGTTCTCATCCTTGCCTTCCAGATGTCGGTATATGTCTTGATTGGTTAACGGGGCAAAATTGCGGTTAGGACACTCTGCGCATTTATGCTTTTTCTTGTCACATATTCCTCTGCGCCATTCGTTGATACATACAGGTTGGTAACCACCTTTTTCTGTGGTTTTGTTGAACCATCGTCGTGCAAATACATCATCTCGTCCCTTGAAAAAGTTACGGAACAATGCAATTTTCTCATCAAGAGATAGTTTGATTGGAGGGTATATTATGGAAGAAAATGCTGTGCTTTCATCGTCACGTTTGATGGAGGAATACACTATACCATGTTGTGAAAGTATTGACTTCAGTTCTTCATTTTCGGCAAGCAGGGCATCGTATTTTATGACAAGCACATTGTATTTCTCTTGAAAACTGTCCATCTGTTATTTTGTTACCATTAAACCACACAGCAATGCAATTCCAAAACTTAGAAACGTTCCGGCAAGGACATACTCTGTTTTTGCTGTATCCGTGTCTTTGAATCGAAGGATGGATTTTGCCGCTATGATAAAACCGATTGCTTCATATTGTCCAATGATAACGAATATGATTGTAAGAATACGCTCTAAATTACCAATTAACGCTCCTGCATTTTTGATATTTTCACAAGACTGTGTCTCTCCAACTTGATATTTCTTTAAGACCAACTTAATCAGGATGTTTGCAGGCTTGATGCACAATAGTAACGCCAATATGAACAGAGGTATAGAGTAGCTGCCATTGCAATCCATCGATTGGATTGGCAACTTTGTTGTAGTGTCAAAGGAAAATGTTACTATAATCAGTATCGCCAAATGAGAAATCTGATCAATCACAAAATTCCATAATCCTTTGGGGCTATATGTTTTGATAACATCTATCACCAGATGAGAAAAAGCAATGGCAAGGGCATAAAATCTGAATTCACAAACAGGAACAGCTGCCCATGACACCCCGCCTATGATAAGCGAATGCACATACAGGAACCAACTTTTAAATTTCCTTTCCTCTTTCTGTGCACAGTATTTATCATTTTGCAGGTAAAAATCACCTATAACATGTGCCAATAACAGACTTAAAAACAACCAACTATTCATATTCTTCAAAATTTATCTGTTCAAAATATTTTATGGATTCTTCTATACAATACCATTTTGTAGCTGTAGAAGCATTATTTACACTGGCTTGGGATATACCTAGTTTCTTGGCAATGTCTGCCTCTTTGAAACCAAGTAGTTTATAATAAACAACTTCACTTTGGCGCATAGTCATATCATTTAATATGGCATCGGTCAATAGGGCTATAGTTTGCAAAGGAGCAGATAATTGCTTTTTACTTGTATGAACAGACATCGTTCCCTTATTCAGGGAACTCATTTCCTCAAGCGCACGTCCTGATAGATATATGGCCTCACCATCCCAAATGCCTTGTTCGGTATTCACTATTCTCATACCTCCGATACCAATGGCTATCCGTATTCCGTATGTATGGAAATTTTTCGTCTTTTCATTTTTAGCTGTGGAAAAAGATTTGATGCAGGATTTGATTATAAAGGCTATCCGGAATACGTTTGATACATTTTGCATTACACACTCTATATAGTCCCCTTTTATTTGGCGACCTTCAAAATCAGGATAACTCACTTTTAGCAAGCCAAATAATGATTCTATCCTTTGCTTTAATCTTATAGTTTCATTCACAGACAAGGAAGTGGATGCTACTATATCCGCTGAAATTGTTGCAAACATATTATTAGTCATTGATTTAATGACAAAGGTATGAGTTTTCTTTTATTCTATCAAAAATTATAGATTATTTAATCTATAATTGAAAAATATAGATGGATAAATCTATAATTGTGGTTTATATACAATATAACCTATAATCGAGTAGGAAGAAAATTACTTCGTTTTTCCTTCTACCTGATTTACTTTTAAAAAGTTTTATCGGATAGCCAAAACTTTGGTGGGGCATATTCAAAAATATCCGATTGCGATAGCAAAGATTAATACTGTATGGAATCTGCACTCTTTGATGATGCAAAAGGAATAATGCTGAGATGATACGTTTGTCATTGTTTGTTGGTGTTGATTTTTAGGACGTTCTTAAATTAAAACTTATACGGAACCACCAAATGTTATTTTTCGTACATTCATTGCGCATAAATTTTAACAGTCATGCAAAACATCTCCATGAAACAATTTACTTGGTGCTGTAAACTCACGTACCGAATTGCCACATTCATGATTCTGCCTGCCCTTATGGCTTCATGTGCTGGTGGAAACAGTGATAACAATGCGCGGTGGATAGACAAATGTAGTGTTGTGGCCAATCGGACGGTGGTAAATGGAGATACGGTGATAACCTGCGATATGTCTGCCGTGAAAGAATCCGTGCGTATACCGTTTAGTACGTTTTTCGATACGTTGGAGGTCATCAAGCTTGACAACAGTAATGAGGATGCGTTGGTGAGTGAAGCGCAGATGATAACCTTGACAGACAATTACCTGGGAATAAATATCGCTCACGACCCTTATAAACTGTTTACCCGCCAAGGCAAGTTTATAGGTCGTGTAGGAAATATCGGGCAAGGCCCCGGCGAATATGATTTGTGTTAGTCAAATTGACGAAGCGACAACCGAATCTTCCTGCTTCCCTGGACTACGAAACAAATACTGTCTTACGACTTACTGGGTAATTACGTAGGAAGTATCCCATTGCCTTACAGGGTTAGAAAAGGAGAGATGCAGGTGGACTATGACAGACAACGGGTAGCTGTACTGCAACTTGCGTTTATGGGTGAACCGGTGGCTTGGGTGCAGGACATGGAAGGGAACATCCTGTTCGAAAACAAATCACCACAGATGGACATGGAACCGGATTATAGCAACGAGATTTACTTGCACCGGAAAAGTGGTTCCGGTCTGATATTCTCAATAGACCGTTTTATGCCGACCGTGGATTCCTTATATATTTATCATACGGACAACAACAAACTTATCCCGCTATTTACTACGGATTTTGGTAGCGAAATTCCAAGTCATGCTTTCAAAGATTGCGGTAATTACTATTTCACGGACATCTACGGTCCCAATACTGACCCGAAGACCAAGCATTTGCATACCGCCACGGTGGTGAAGCGAATTATCATCAATAAGCAGACGCTACGAGGTGCATATTATAAAATGGTGAACAGTGGCTTGGCGGAATAGCCTTGGAAAGCAAGCGCTGGTTCATGAATGTTTGGAAGTCAAAGATTTCACCGGATGACAACGGCTATGTGATATTGGGAAAGAAAAAATCATAATAAAATTAAGTAATATTTCACTCTCTAAAATATCCAAGAAATGAAATAAGTATCGATAAACATCCATAAGAAAAGGTGTGGAACCCAAGTGCTTTCACACCTTTTTTTGTTTTTATTAGAGTATGTATGCTATAGATAGTGCTTACTTTATTATAGATCTTATTCCATAAACAATGTGACATCATGTCCTAAGTACTGTTCTTTTTCCTCTGGGCCAATGATGAAAAACGTAGCTTCTATTCTATCATTCCGTAAGTAACCGATGAAGTTAAGTATATAACTGTCGGTAGTTTCATTGGGCTTCAGTCTTTTTCCATAAGGACTTTTTATGACGATGGTGTCATTATTCATTTCATATTTTGATTTTCCTTTCAAAAGATATAACGTATTTTTGGTTTGGAAAGAAACAGAATCACTGCTTGTAAAGGTGAGGGAAAGACTCTGAGTACTAAAAGTTTTTCCTATAAGCTTCGTAGAGTTTTGTGTACTTTGATTTTCTGGTAAATCTTTAGAACAAGAAAAAATAAATGCACACAATGAAATAATTAATAGAGATTTTTTCATAATGTTCAGGTTGGTAAAAAATATGGTTCTTTATAGCACTGGACCCTTGGTGATTCAAGGAACTTATTATTTTTATGATAACAAAATAATAGAAGAAAAGGTTCATTTGCAGATTTACAAATGAATAGATGTTTATAATTGGGTTTGTGATTTCAATAAAAACGGTTTTAAGACAGCCTCATATTTGGGTAATCATTAGGTTACAACTTGACATATAAATCTAAAACTTCATGTTTTCTTAATTTACCGATAGATAATATTGATTCTTATTTTACGCTCACGTTAATTATGTGAGTTCGATATAAAATCAAAAGATAATGGCTGCCTGTCTTTGATAAAGTTCATTTCAATGGCGAGGCTCTTCTCTAAAGGAATAATAGGCTGCGATAGGTGACAATGAATCGGTTATGATATATTGCTGAAGGAACGATGTCTGGAGTGTTCTATTAGGAAAGAGATTTTCTTTGTAGTAATGTGTAAAGTAACGGAAACCACCGGAGTGGGGCAGAATGAGAATAACCATAATCTCAGTTGGGCTTGTTATGATGTCTTTTTGCTTGCCTTCAATCCTATATTTTTCCTCTTGTAATGCAAATTTCTTACAAAAATCATTAGTCATATCATAAATTTCTGTACTTTAGGCGCTGAAAAGTCTTACGCTTACGTTAACTATTAAACAATGAAAAGGAAACTTTTATTTATTTCGGTTTTGTGGCTTTGTTGCAGCGCAATCTGTTCTGGTGCATGCATAGATGAAGTGCGTACATTTTATACGAATTATATGACGAATCTTTTAAATGTGGATTCGCATAATGAAGCACTGTGTAAGAAGTATTTAACTGAAGAATTGGCTGCCAAACTCCAAAGAATGGTTTATGCTACAGGAAGCAATCCGATTATACGGGCACAAGATGTGAATTCAGATGCAATCAAGACATTGAATGTAAGAGAAATTGCAGACGATTGGTATATGGTAAGTTATCTTTGGGATGAAAAAGATAGTACCAGTCTGGTAGAGATTCCATTGAAAGTGGGATACGTGAATGACCAATGTAAGATTGTATATATTACCCCGATTGAAAGCGATACCCAATATGGAGATGAGTGGTTGTTTTGTTTTGGGAATGTAGCTTCTGATAAAATAGATAGTTCATCGGGAAAATCATTGGTCGAAAGTTTTTATAAAGTTTATTTGGCTACCTATTGCAGTATGTGCGGCGATTTGAATGTCAGGTTGCAGTCTTTACGTCTGTCAAATTTGTCTCACACAGCTTTGGAGCAATTCAAGAAAGCAGAACAGGAGTATTTGCAGGATACTTTCGAGGGCTATGACCTTTTGGTTACGAATTTTGATTTCGACAGTATGTGGTTCAAAAGTCTGAAAGTTCTTCCGTTGGACGCTGATAATTATCAGGTTACTTATCAGGCAGGAAAGTACACCCATCAAATGAATATTCAGACTACATACCAAGAAGGCAGATATTGGATTAGTGCCATCACTGGCGTTCATTAATTCTACTCCGTTATTTCTTTCTGCTCAGTTCCGCCCGTATGCGGCTGAGCGACTGAGGCGTAATCATCAGATAAGAGGCGATGTGCTTTAGCGGGACATGCTGCAGCAATTCCGGATTCTGCTCCAGCAGGGCAAGGTAACGTTGTTTCGCCTGTGCAGCTCCTCCGTTTATCATCCAGTTTTCCATGTCCAGAAACTGCCGTTCGAAAATGATTCTTCCGATGTTGGCAAAGGCGATGGAAGAGGCGAAAAAAGTCTCCATCTTTTGCTTGGAGATGCGGAAGACCGTGCTGTCGCTAATGGCTTCGATGGAGGTAAGAGAGGGACGGTCGGCCACGTAGCTCCACGAAGAGAAGAGCGTGTCTCCTTCTGAAGCAAACCAGAGTGAAATGTCCACTCCGTCGCGCAGATAATGTCCTCTCCAGATGCCTTGGGCCACCAGGTAGAGACTGCTGTTGCGTTCTCCTTCCCGTACGATGTGTTCCCCTTTTCGGTAGGTAAGTCGTTCCATCTGTGCCAGTAATTGCTCAGATTCCGAGGCACTCAGTCCATATTTTTCGTGCAGTATCTCGCTAAAAGTCTTCATTCCTTTGGGTATCTATGTCGCTACAAAGGTAATAAAATCTTAGCTTCGTTTGTCGCGGCAGTAGAGAGTGAGGACAAAAAGGAAGGTCAGCAGCTCGGAAACGGGGACGGCCAGCCAGATTCCCGGCACTCCGCATAGCAGGGGCATCAGCCAGAAGCAGAGTAGCACGAGGATAAATCCGCGCAGCAGGGTGATGGCCATGGCAGGGCGGTCGCGTTCCACACTCTGGAAGTAGCCGATGGATACGATGTTGATGCCGAAGCATACGAAGCCGGAGGCAAACAGAGGAAGTCCTTCTACGGCGAGGTCGTGTGCCGGATAGCGGCTGTCGATGAACCAGGAGGCTATTGGGGAAGAGAACAAGGCCGTGACGGCGAAAACGATGATGCCGCAGGAGATGGCGGTCAGCAGGGCCAATCGGAAGGCTGCCCGCACGCGTTCCGGGTGTCCGGCTCCGAAGTTGTAGCTGAGAATAGGTTGGGCTGACTGGGCGATGGCGTTGTACACCATGAAGATGATGGGGAAGAAATAGCAGGCGATGCTGTAGGCGGCTACCCCGTCTTCACCCAGGTAGTGGATAAAAACGTAGTTCCCGGCAAACATCATGGTGGCGATGGCTGCCTCGCAGAGGAAACTGGACAATCCCAGCTTGCACATATAGCCGGTGTTGCGGAGGGTGAGCCGCAGGCTTTTCCAGGACAGCTTGACTTTACACAAACGGAGGACGCGCTGAGGCTGCATCAGATAAATCAGAATCATTGCGGCACCGACGATGTAGCCCAGACTGGTGGCCAGGGCGGCTCCGAACATGCCCCATTTGCAGATGAAGATAAACAGGTAGTCCAGGCCGATGTTGAGCAGGGCAGGGATGATGTTGCACACCATGGCGTAGTTGGGTGAGCCGTCCAGCCGCACGAAGAACATGCCCGAGCTCAGCAGGGCACTGAACACCAGGAAGGGTACGAACCAATACATGTATTCGGCGGCGAGAGGCAGCAGGCGGGGCGAGCTTCCCAGCAGTAAGGCTATTTTTTCCACATTGCAGAGAATGACAGCGGCGTAGGCGATGAGCAATAAGGAGGAAACTACGACAGCCTGCGTGATATTGATGCGGGCCACCTTTACTTTCCCTTGCGACAGGTGGATGGAGGCCACGACCGAGGCACCGATGCCGAACATCAGTCCCACGCCTGTATTAATCAGGAAGAGGGGAGCTGTGATGTTGACGGCGGCCAGGGCATCGCTGCCGATGCCTTTTCCCACGAAGATGCCGTCGGTGATGATGAAGATGGCCGAGAAAATCATTCCCAGTACGGTAGGGATAAGTAATTTCCGGAATAATTTCGGAATGTCCATGCTTCCGAAGTCAATACTGTCTTTCATGTCTTTTCTCTGTTTTTGCATTTGGCTGCGAAGGTAAGTCAATTCCGGCACTAAAAAATTCACAAATGATAATAAATCACTGCCTGAAAAGGGGTGTTTCGAAAACCTCTTTGTGTTTTTTCAGGGATGATTTAAGACAAAAAAGCGCTTCGAATTACCTTATTTAACGGGATGATTCTCTCTCGTTTCACAACTTTAGTGTACTTTTGCACACTTATTATTTTTTGAGGATAACGAGAGAATATATGGCACAGTCGAGAGAGATGACATCAGGGCCGAGTCTGCCACTGATTTTGAATTTTACTTTTCCTTTGTTGTTGGGCAACCTGCTTCAGCAGACGTATTCGCTGGTGGATGCGGCCATTGTAGGACGATTCTTGGGAATCAATGCACTGGCTTCCGTAGGAGCCAGTACATCGGTGGTCTTCCTGATACTGGGATTCTGTAATGGATGTTGCGGTGGTTTTGGTATTCCGGTGGCACAGAAGTTTGGGGCCCGCGATTATGTCACGATGCGGCGTTATGTGTCAGTCAGCTTGAAGCTGGCGGCCATGATGTCGGTGGCGGTGGCCATTGTCACGAGTCTGCTCTGCGGATTTATCCTACGTTCCATGCAGACACCTGAGAATATTTTTGAAGGGGCTTACATCTATCTGCTCATCACGTTTATCGGCGTACCGTGTACGTTTTTCTACAACCTGCTTTCCAGCATCATCCGTGCGTTGGGAGATAGCAAGACCCCGTTCTGGTTCCTGCTGTTCTCCACGTTGCTGAACATTGTACTCGATTTGTTCTGTATCCTGACGCTGGGATGGGGGGTAGCCGGAGCGGCCATTGCCACGGTTTTCTCGCAAGGACTTTCGGCTTTGCTGTGTTACATCTATATGTACCGCAAATTTGACATCTTGAAAACCGAGCCGTCCGACCGTCGTTTCCGGAAAGACTTGGCCCGTCAGCTTTTGTCCATCGGGGTGCCGATGGGCTTGCAGTTTTCCATTACGGCTATCGGCAGTATCATGTTGCAGAGTGCGAACAATGCATTGGGTACGGCCTGTGTGGCTGCCTTCACCGCGGCCATGCGTATCAAGATGTTTGTGATGTGTCCGTTGGACAGTCTGGGTATGGCCATGGCCACGTATTCCGGACAGAACTATGGTGCCGGAAAGCCCGACCGCATCTGGATGGGTATCAAGTCGGCCACGCTGATGATGTTGGTCTATTCCGTAGCGATTGCCATTGTAATGTGGGGACTGGCCGACAAGTTTGCCTTGCTGTTCATTTCGCCCGATGAGACGGAGATTATGAAAGATACCGTGTTGTTCCTGCACATCAACACGTCTTTCTTCATCCTGCTGGGCTCGCTGAGTATTCTCCGCTATACCATTCAAGGGGCAGGCTATACGCGGCTGGCCATGTTTTCGGGTGTTTCAGAAATGGTGGCCCGTGTGTTGGTCAGCCTCTTCCTCGTACCGGCCTGGAAGTTCTGGGGCGTCTGCTTTGGCGACCCGACAGCCTGGCTGTTTGCCAACCTGTTCCTGGTGCCGGCTTTCATCTATGTGTACCGCCGCCTGAAGGAGATTGTGGTGAAGGAAAGACGGGTGCTCGTCAATTCCTGATGGGCAATCGTTTCCAGACGGTAGGCGGTATCAGGTGCCAGAGGGCTACCATGATACGGTAGCGCCAGTCGATGAGGGCGATGCGTTTCTTTTTCTCCAGGGCTCGCACGATGTGACGGGCTACTTTCTCCGTGGACATCAGCATGGGATAGTGCTTGCCATCGTTCAGCAGGCCGGTGGCCACGAATCCGGGCCGGATGTCGGTGAAGCGGATGGGGAGATGTTGCATGCAAGCCAGCTGTTCCAGGGAGTCGATGTAGATATTCTGGAAACGCTTGGTGGCGGAGTAGGCCGGGGCGGCTCCCAGTCCTTTGGTTCCGGCAATGGAGCTGATGACGGCGAGATGTCCTCCTTGTTGCCGGGCAAAATAACGGAACGCCGCGGTGACCATCCGTACGAACCCCGTTCCGTTGGTTTCGAGCGTCTGAAGTTCGATGTCCGGTGCCAGTGTGTAATTCTGATGGCCAATGCCTGAGCAGTGCAGGTAGAGGTCCATTCCTCCCATTTCTTCTATCAGTTCCTGCAGGCGGTCGGGTGCATCCGCCTGACAAATGTCGATGGCCCGGATGTGGATGCGGTCCGGAGCCAACTGCTGCAATTCTTTCAGTTTTTCTTCGCGTCGGCCTGCCAGTCCGAGTATCCATCCCTTTTGGAGCAGTTGCAAGGCCGTTTCTTTTCCGATGCCGGAAGTGGCCCCTACGATGAGGGCCCGCTGGATAGGTTTCTTTTTCATCAGTTGGTACGTATTTCATAAAGGAACTCCTGTGAAAGCGGAAGTCCTTCGGTAGGGTTACAATGGATTTTTCCGTACAGGGGCATCTGCGGTTGGAGCGGTTTCAGCTCCGGTGAAAGATGGTTGCAGAAGGCCGTATAGGAATGGTTGTTCCTGCAAGGTCCTGCATCGTCACGATATACCAATACGTAGTGGTTCAGGGGACGGGCATGCACCAATTGGTTGATTTGCAGGGCCAGGTTGCGTGCTTCCCGCGGCGCAATGCGGTCGAACAGGCTGGAGAGATTGAATATCACCAGCTCGGTCAGTACCGAGTGTGCCTGCCAGAATGCTGGTTTCACAGCCGATAACCGAGGATACGAGCTTGTCTGAATGTGCTTGTAGGCAGAGGCCTGGAAGAAGGTTTCGGCAGTTTTCCCCATCTCCTGCAACGGATAGATATCCACGTAGGTCAGGTCCAGGTGAGGCAGGGAACGGCACACATCGGCAAAGGCCAGTCCCGAAGCACCCGCCTCATAGGACAGGTCACAGAACACTACCCGGCCAGAGACTTTCCGAATCAGGTCGTATAGCCAGTTGCCGCTTCCGGTGAAGAGGGCCTGTGCCGCCGCATATTGTTTCCGCAGATAGAAATAGTTGTATGCTTGGCAGAAGGTTTGCGGAGTCATTTCTTCGGGCAGGGCACGGAAGTCGCACCGGCCGTAAGCCGTGACTTCGCGGTAGTGGGCCTCGTTCGCCTCCCAATTCTGCGGAGGCGGAACCAGTTGCTCGAAAGCCTGCTGGAAGTGGGCGGGCAAGGAATAGCTTCCTTCCTCCAGTTCCCAGTTCCGGCGGTAAGACGGGAGGGTGAAATTGCCTTGACAGAACGATTCGGCATCCGTTTCCAGGTAACCGTTGTGCAGGCGGATGTATTCCAGCAGTTTGTAGAACGTGATATTGGCCCCGAGAATGTGCGGGTTGCCGGTCAGCAGCAGTTGCTTGCGGGCCCGGGTAAGCGCCACGTTCAGCTTGCGGTCTATCAGGAAAGCACCTTCTTGAAACGTATTGGCTGTCAGGAAATTGAGCTGACTGAAATTCTGTACGGTGAACGAATAGATAATTACATCCCGCTGGCTGCCTTGGTAGCGTTCCACCGTGTCGATGGAGATGTTCAGCAAGTCGGGCAGTTGGAGGCGGGCTATTTCTTTCCGAATCATGGCAATCTGGTTGCGGTAGGGCACGATGACGCCTACCGTCCGGTTGGGGTCGAAATGAGATTCCGTCAGGCGGTAGATGTGGGCCAGCAGGGTGGCCACGATGCGGGCTTCGTGCGGGTTGGTCTTGTCGGAACCGCTGAGACTTTCGGGGGCTTCTGCTGGGATGAAGACCATTCTCCGTTCCAGCAGCAGGCGGTCGATGGGGTCTTGAGCGGTCAGTCCGGCTGAGTAGGGTGTTTCTTCTAGCTGGTGGGGGAGCGGCACGCACTCCAGTTGTTCCTGGTAGTAGAAGGTCTGGTTGGGGAACTCGGCAATGGCCGGGTGCATGCGTCCTTGCTGGCGGAGGACACTGCGGCAAGTGTCAGGACTCGACTTGTATAGGCGTTCAAAGAGAGAGTTGCGGCAGTCCTCCAGTCCGATTTGTCGTAGGAGCGGGTCGGTGACAGCTGCTTCTTCGGCACTTTGCTGGGCGATGGCCGGAAGCTGCTTGTAGTCACCCACCAGTACGAACTTGTCGATGGCGTTATGCTGCTGGTGGCGGGCCGAGAGGATACCAATCAGGTCGGGTTCCAGTATCTGCGAGGCTTCGTCGATAAGCGCCAGCTGGAAATGCTTCAACGTGAAGAGGTTGAGTCGGCTGTTGAGGGAGGTCGTCGTACTTACGAAGATACGGGTGCGGTCGATTTTCTGCCGGATGTCGGTCAGCTTGGGACAGTCGGCCAGGCTGTGCTTCAGCAGGTAAGGCACGAAACGCTTGTCGCACGACAGTTCGCTGCCGATGCGGATGAACGGGGTTTTCTCGGCAATACCGGAATCGAGGAGCATGCTGCAGATTTCATCCACTGCCCGGTTGGTGTACGACAGGAGCAGGATGGACGTATCCGGTTCGCTCAGGGCTTCTTCCACCATATAGCGCAGGGCACACGAAGTCTTTCCGGTACCCGGAGGACCTACCAGTAGGAAGTAGTTCTTGGCTTGTTTCTCTTTCCGGATGAGTTCGTTGAAACGGCCGTATTCACCGTTCAAAGTGATTTCCTCCTCTTTCAGTTCAGGAGCACGTACACCTAACAGCAATTCTTTCCGGTCGGCACAGGCGGACAGAAAGGCGTACAGTCCGCGGAACCCGTTATTGGCCGAGGTATCGGAAAAATCATGTTCGATGGCGAAAAGGTCGTCTCCGCCCCCGATAATATCTTTGTTCTGCTGTCCGTTGCGCAAGACCAGTGTCATGCGGTCCGGATGCAGTTCCAGGATGTTTCCCTTCATGAGAATGTGTTTCCGCAGGTCGGGTTCTCCCTGGTAGGAATACAAAATCACCATGTCGCCCGTCCGGAAATTAGGCAGGAAGTCTTCTTCCTGTGTAGGAATGTGCAGTTCGATGAGGTCGTATCCTTTGCCTGGTCCGCTGCTTTGTTTCTGCAGAATGGTCAGTCCCAGCAGGATGTTGCCAGCCTCCAGTTTCTCGTGCAGTGGGATGTGCCAGTTACCGGCAAACCCGTGCGAGGCATCGCTGTTTCCTCCGGTCTTGCTGAGAATCTGTTCCTTTGCCACGAACGTGAAGTAACGGTTGAAGTACGCCCGTTCCAGCGGGGTACAGCGTTTCAGGGTATTGATGGCTGTCTGCAACTGTGGTTCCTGGTAGTCGTTCCACAGCTTTCCGCCTACCTGCAACTCGTTCAGCAGGTCGGTGCTGAGGGAATCCACCACCTCGCCGATGCCTCCTTCGCCCAGCTGCATCTCGTTGTGCACGATGTAGTTGCGGAGCTTGATGCTTTCCCGGAACAGGTTTTCGGCAAAATGCTCCAGCAGCAGTCCGTCGGCATACTTGGAATAGAGCAGGAAGGTCTGCATGTGTTCCGTTTCCTGTCCGAAATTGTATCGCAGCACGCCCTGATAGAGCATCATCTGGATGAAATGGTCCTCCTTGTGGCGGTGGTTGTATTCGTCGCGCTTCCCGGCCTTTTGTTCGATGAGCACCTGAAAGTCTTTCTGCATCATGTCCACACGTCCTTGCAGCCCTAATTTTTCGCAGATGAAAGAGGCTTCGAGCAGGGTATTCTTCTTGTTGAAATGCTGGATGTTGCGGGGCAGCACGTCGTGTACAAACGAGCGGATGTTCATCATCTGGGCTTGCGCCTGGGCATGGAAATCGGCCGGAATCTGACAGGTACAGAAATCAAGGGCCGAGGCGGCAAAGAATTTCTGGATGCTACGCGGGTAGGTGACCGGCTCCTGGGGCTGTTCGTTGATGTAGTCGTCGAGAAACTGGCTGGCCAGGTTACCCATCAGGATGGGAGCCGTATGGGCTCTCGGCTTGATTTTATTCATGAAATAGTTGAGCGGGTGGTGGCCGTATTCCCGGAAGCAGGCCGCCAGCGAACTGATGTCAATCAAGTAGTCGGGATGGATGACGATAAGGTTCGGAATGTAATGGTTCTCTTCGTCCACCCGCACATCGAGCAGGTTCAGGGGCAGGTTCTCCGTCAGCAGTTCTTTCAGATACAGCAAATCGCCCTGATAGCCTCCTTTGGCATAGTTGATGATGATGAAGGGATCAGTATCACTGTCGGTGGCTGCAAATATCTGAGTATCGTTCCAACTGGTCACGGAAGCCCGCACGTAAGGAATGTGCGACAGGCGTGTGCCTTGATAGGGACGGTTGGAGTGAGGGATTTCCGGAAGAATGGAAGCCGGAATGTCTTCTTCAAAGCCCAGCGAGACAAAGCGTACCAGGGCACGCAGGTCGTAAAGGTATTCCTGCATGTCGGCCTGAAAATGGTCGCCCATGGCAGCGTTGCAGTTGCGGCGCATGGTCTGGATGGCATACCGGTCGGAGGGAGTCATCTTTTTCTCCTTGCAGATGTAGTCCAGACGAGAAAACAAGTTGGCAAAGGAAAGGGTGACCCCCGTGGTCAGTTCATAACAAGCCTGCTCCAGTACTTTGTGGAGCAGGATGTATTTGGCTTGTAAATTGTCGGGAGCAGCCGTCGGCTGACGGTGAATCTGTTCGATGCGATGGAACAGATCGAAAGATTGGAGTTCTATACGGGACATGTGCAAAAAGGGCAGGCCGGCGTTACTGTTTAATTAAGTGATAGATACGGTAAGCCTTGGTGAGTCCGTTGAATTCTCCTTTGTACTGGTCAGTCACGTCTTCCTTGATGAGGCAAACTGTGTTTGTACTTTCAGCGGATTCGGACGCTGCCGTCCCTTCAGCTGTCGTTTCGTTTTCAAACAGCATGAAGGTATATTGCTGCTTGGTGCTTCCCGCCATGGTAGCCTCAATGCGCAGATAGGGTTCTCCTGTATCTTCTGTATATTTGAGGGTACGTTCAAAAATGCCAAGCTGATAGTTACCTGTGCTGTTCGGGAAAATTCTCAGTTCCCCATACGACTGGGAAGCATCTGAATAGATGAAGGAAAAGCGTCCTTCTGCCTGGAGAGGGGATTCCTCTAGGATGCGTGCCTTTAAGGTCGATTCGTCTCCTTTGGTGAGGTTATCGCCTTCCACTTCTGCTTCCAAGCTTTCCACCCGGTATTCATCTGTAGGATTGCTGACCAAGATAGATACGGTGTAGCTGTTTCCTTTCCGGTCGGAAATGGTGGTAGAGGTCTGACCGATGCTGACCGGAAGGAAGGTCAGGGTTTCTCCATCGTAGCGGTAGTCCGCAATGGTGGCATCTCCGTTTTTGAGGGTGTAGTTCCCATCTCCTCCCCGGATGAAGAATTTTTCGCCTGTGCTGAACAGACTGAGTTCTATCGTGCCGTCGGTTATTTTTTGCTGGTTGTCCACGCTGACGAGGTAAATCGGACCATCATCGTTTTTGCAGGCTGCGAAGAGCAGGATGCAGGTTGTCAGGAACATTCCTTGAATAAATTGCATGAGTTTCATAAGTCGTATAGTTGAATTCTTGCTTCAAATATACGACTTTTTGGGGATTTATGAAGGGTATGTAGCAAAAACTAAGGTTAGTCCGTCTGGCTTCTTCATGTAAAAGCGGCCGTGACTGTCTGAGTACTTCCCTTGCAGTACTCTAGTACTCCCTCGGCAGTACTGTAGTACTTCCTTTGCAGTACTGCAGTACTTCCTAGGAAGTACTGGAATCAGATAAAGTGCTTTCAATCAGTTCTTTTCTTTTAGCGTATAGTCGCCTGCTTTTTCGTCAATCAGGTGCTGCAGCTCTTCCAGTGACGGAACTTTTCCTTGGAAGGTGATGACAGCTTCCGGAGGAGTCAGGGTGACTTGGGCAGTCGCATCTTCTACGGTATTCAGCACTTTTTCTACCCGGGTGCGGCAGTGGTCGCACATCATGCCTTCCACCAGGTAGGTCTTTTGGACGCCGGAAGCGGCTGAGGCAGGAGAGGGGGCGGCTGCCGGTGCCGGCTGTACGGGGTTCGGTTGTACCTCTATGGGTCGTGTTTCCACTGGTGGTATTTCCACGGGACGAATTTCTTCCGTGACGGCTGCCGATGTGTGGGTATGTGCCAATTTTTTCCGCTTCAACCGCAGGCTGTTGCTCACTACACTCACACTGCTCATGGCCATGGCAGCGCCGGCTATCATCGGGTTCAGCAGGAAGCCGTTGAGGGGATACAGGATACCTGCCGCCACGGGGATGCCAATCAGGTTGTAGATGAATGCCCAGAAAAGGTTTTCGCGGATGGTGCGTACCGTGGCTTGGGAAAGGCGGATGGCATCGGTGATTTTGTTCAAATCGGAGGAAATCAGGGTCATCTTGGCCACGTCCATGGCAATGTCGCTGCCTTTTCCCATGGCGATGCTGAGGTCGGCCTGGGCCAGTGCGGCACTGTCGTTGATACCGTCGCCCACCATAGCTACCACTTTCCCTTGGTGTTGCAGTTCCTGAATGAACTGAGCTTTCTGCTGGGGAAGCACTTCTGCCTGGAAATGGGTGATGCCACATTGTTCCGCAATCTTCCGGGCGGTTTCCGGATTGTCGCCGGTCAACATGTAGGTGGAGATTCCCATTTCCTGTAATTGCATGACGGCTTCTTTGGAGGTCGGCTTGATGCGGTCGGCAATGGCCACCACTCCCAAGGCTTGCTTTTCATCGGCCAGCCAGATGACGGTCTTGGCCTCCTCGCTCAGGCGGGTGGCTTCTTCGGCCAGGGAAGCGGGAATGGCAAGCCCGTGTTGCTCCAGCAGGCGACGGTTGCCGGCATAATAATAGGTATCGTTGATTTTTCCACGTACGCCCAGTCCCGTCAGGCTTTCAAATCCTTCCATGGGGAGAGGTTGCGCAGCGAGATGGTGTACGATGGCCTGTGCCAGCGGATGTTCCGACGCACTTTCCAGAGTGAAAAGGATGCGTGACAGGGGGGCTTGCGACAGGCCGGCGGAGAGGTCGGTCACGGTCGGGTGTCCTTCGGTCAGGGTACCGGTCTTGTCGAGGACGATGGCATTGACCTTGCGGGCGGTCTCCAGACTGTCGGCATCTTTGATCAGGATACCGTTTTCAGCGCCTTTTCCGATGCCCACCATGATGGCAGTCGGCGTGGCCAGTCCCAACGCGCAGGGGCAGGCAATGATGGTCACGGTGACAGCGGCCAGTAGTCCATGGGTAAAGCCGTTCTGACCATCTAGCAGAACCCATGCCAGGAAGGCAAGCAGGGCGATGCTCAGGATGGTGGGGACAAAGATGGCGGCAATGCGGTCGACCAACTGTTGTACAGGGGCCTTGCTGCCTTGTGCCTCCTGCACCATGCGGATGATATGGGCCAGCACAGTTTCACTGCTTACCTTGTCGGCGGTGAAGCTGAAACTTCCTTTCTGGTTGATGGTGCCGGCGTAGACTTTCTCTCCGGGATACTTTTCCGTGGGAAGTGGTTCGCCGGTGAGCATGCTTTCATCCACATACGAACGGCCTTCATCTACCGTACCGTCTACAGGAATGCGGGCACCGGGCTTCACCAGCAGACGCTGACCGGCTTGTACTTGTTCTAGGGGTATTTCTTTTTGGGTACCGTCCGGATTCAGCAGGGTAACGGTGGCCGGTTGCAGTCCCATCAGTTTCTTGATAGCTTCAGACGTGTTGCCTTTTGCTCTCTCTTCCAGCAGTCGTCCGAGCAGGATAAACGAGATGATGACACTGGCGGCTTCAAAATAGACATGGGGATGAATGCCGCGGCTCGTCCAGAATTCCGGCCAGAACAGATTGAAAAGGCTGAAGATATATGCGATGCCTGTGCTGACGGCCACCAGCGTGTCCATGTTCGACGTGCGGTGTTTCAGTTGTTTCCAGGCGTTGCGATAGAAATCCCGTCCCAACCAGAAGACCACGGGGGTAGCCAGTATCCACATCACGTAGTTGGCATAAGCCCAGTCCATGAAACACATGCCGATGATGGCTACAGGGATAGACAAGGCCAGGGAGCAGAGGGTGCGGAACTTCAGTTTCTGGTATTTCTGCACGTGTGCGTCTTCTGCAATTTCTTCTTTGTTAGCGCGGGTGTCGATGACCAGGTCGTAGCCAGCTGCCTGGATGGCACGCTTCAGCACTTCCGGTGAGCAGCTTTCGGGATTGTATTCCACGGTGGCGGTGGCAGCCGCATAGTTCACGCTGGCATGATACACCCCTGTCTGACGGTTCAGGGTCTTTTCTACTCGTGCAGCGCAGGCGGCACAGCTCATCTCCAGCACAGGGAATATTTGCGTAGTTTTAGTGGTATTCATTTGTTCTTTATTTAGAATGGGACAAAATTACAACATTCCCATCGGATTCAAAAATTTCTGTTTCATATTCATATTTATTTATCAAGATAAGGAACGATTCTTGAGTAGAAATAGTTACATTTGCGCAAAAATAAAATACAACTATTATGTCGGAATTGGCCCCTCTTATCAGTGATTTGGCATTAATATTGATTAGTGCCGGAGTTATCACATTGATCTTTAAAAAATTAAAACAGCCCCTTGTGTTGGGATATATCGTAGCGGGTTTTGTATGCAGTCCTCATTTCACGTTTACTCCTTCGGTGGCGGATGCCGACAATATCCAGACTTGGTCGGAGATTGGCGTGATTTTCTTGCTCTTTGCCTTGGGACTGGAGTTCAGCTTCAAGAAACTGATGAAGGTGGGGGGCTCGGCGGTTATTTCGGCTTGTACCATTATTTTCTGTATGATTATGGTCGGGATTTTCGTGGGATGGCTGTTCGGCTGGAAGCAGATGGACTGTATCTATTTGGGAGGTATGCTGGCCATGTCGTCCACAACCATTATTTATAAGGCATTCGATGATTTGGGATTGCGACAGCAACGCTTTGCGGGCTTGGTGCTCAGTATCCTGATTCTGGAAGATATCTTGGCTATCGTGTTGATGGTGATGTTGTCCACAATGGCGGTGAGCAAGAACTTTGAAGGCAGTGAGATGATTTACAGCATCGGCAAACTGGTGTTCTTCCTGATTCTGTGGTTTGTGGTGGGGATTTACCTCATCCCATTGTTCCTGAAGAAGTCCCGTAAGCTGATGAGTGATGAAACGTTGCTGATTGTGTCGTTGGCCTTGTGTTTCGGCATGGTGGTGCTGGCGGCAAGGGTGGGATTCTCTCCTGCTTTCGGGGCCTTTATCATGGGTTCTATTTTGGCCGAGACCATTGAATCGGAGCATATCGACAAGCTGGTGGCTCCGGTGAAAGACTTGTTTGGGGCCATCTTCTTTGTATCGGTCGGCATGATGGTCGACCCGAACATGATTGTGGAATATATCTGGCCGATTCTCGCTATTGTGGTGGCCATTCTGGTAGGACAGACCATTTTCGGTACGGGAGGTGTGTTGCTGTCCGGTCAGCCGTTGAAGATTGCCATGCAGTGCGGATTCAGTCTGACGCAGATTGGTGAATTTGCATTCATCATTGCCGCATTGGGTGTCAGTCTGCATGTCACGAGTCATTTCCTGTATCCGATTGTAGTGGCGGTATCCGTCATTACGACCTTCCTTACTCCGTACATGATTCGTCTGTCGGGGCCTGCCTATACTTTCATAGACCGTCATTTGCCGGTGTTCTGGCGGCATTTGCTGGAACGCTACACGGCTGGTGTGCAACCGGTAAACCATCAGAATAACTGGAAGAATCTCCTGATATCTATCGTGCGTATCACTCTGATTTACCTGGTGCTTTCCGTAGCGATGGGGGTACTCTCTTTCAATCTGTTCCTTCCGCTGCTGGTATCTGCTGCGGGGGATTTCTGGGGAAAGGTGGCAGGAGCCGTGGTGACGATTGCCTTGATTGCGCCTTTCCTGCGGGCCATGATTATGAAGAAAAACCATTCTATCGAGTTTAAAGCGTTGTGGGCGGACAGCCGTTTCAATCATGCTCCCTTGATATCCATTGTGTTGCTGCGTATTGTGTTGGCCGTGTTGTTTGTAATTTACATCATCAAACATCTGTTCCAGGCTTCCGTAGCACTGATGGCAGGTATCGCCATTTTGGTTGTATTGCTCATGATTGCTTCCCGTTTCCTGAAAAAGCAGTCCATCGGGCTGGAACGTACGTTTGTGCAGAACTTACGTTCGAAAGAGATGCGTAAGGCGTATTTGGGAGAAAGCCAGCCGGAATATGCCGGGCGCTTGCTCGACAGAGACTTGCACTTGTCGGATTTTGTCATCCCGGCCGATTCGCTTTGGGGCGGGAAAACCTTGATGGAGCTGGACTTTGGAAAGAAATATGGGGTGCATGTGGCTTCCATCATCCGGGGAGCGCATCGGATTAATATTCCAGGCGGAGGGAATCGCATTTTCCCCAACGACAAATTGCAGGTAATCGGTACCGATGAGCAGTTGTCCGCCTTTTCTTCCCAGCTGGAAAAGGTTGCAAAAGGACATACGGATGAGGATTTCGAGGAACATGAAATGTACCTGAAGCAGTTTGTGGTATCGCGTAAATCGCCGTTCTGCGGACGTACCATCCGGGAAAGCGGTATCCGTAATAAATACCATTGTCTGGTTGTGGGAATCGAATCGGCAGATGACAGCAAGCTCCGGCAGCCGGAGGTTTCCTTCACCTTGCAGAAGGGCGATGTGGTATGGGTCGTAGGGGAGGAGGAAGACCTGAAGACCTTGTTTGCGGTATCGGAAGTTCCTGAGCCTGAGATGGCGGAATGAATAGGAACGAAAAAGAAACGGGCTTTGCAAGATTGGAATATCTTACGAAGCCCGATTCTTTTCTGAATGGTTTTTCTTTGCGTTATTCTTCTTCACTGTCTTCTTCCTCGTCGAAGTCGAAGTCAAAATCATCCATGTATTCCGGTGTGAAGAACTCGTCCAAATCTCTTCGTTCCTTTTTGGTAGGACGTCCGGTGCCTCTTGCGCGGTCTACGAAGCCGCTGATTTTGCTCATCTCCAACAGTTCATATTGGTCGGGTGTCGTGACGTTTTCCATCACATCAGGAACCAGTTTGGCCCCCACCCGTTTCTCGATGGCCTGCAACACCTTGAAGGAATAGGTAACGGGTGGTTTTCTGACCTGTACCACATCCCCCGGTTTGACCGTCCGGGCTGGTTTGGCCTGCGCACCGTTGATGGAGATTCTTCCTTTTTTGCAGGCTTCGGCCGCAATCGTTCTTGTTTTAAAGATACGTGCGGCCCACATCCATTTATCTATTCTTGCTTCTGGCATGTGCTTATTTGTTGTTATACTGGTTCATGGTATTGTTCAGTCCGGCCAGGCAGAAACTTTTGATGATTTCCTGCGCCACTTCCAGGCGTTCCGGCATCAGTTTCATGGCTTCCTCGTCGAAATGTCCTAATACGAAATCGATTTGTCCTCCTCTTGGAAAATCGTTGCCAATGCCAAAGCGAAGGCGGGCATAGTTTTGAGTCCCTAAGGTAGCGGCGATGTGTTTCAGGCCGTTGTGTCCGGCGTCACTTCCTTTTCCTTTTAGTCGCAACGTACCGAAGGGAAGGGCCAGGTCATCCACTACGATAAGCACATTTTCCAGAGGAATTTTCTCCTGTTGCATCCAGTAGCGTACAGCGTTTCCACTGAGGTTCATATAGGTGGACGGTTTGAGCAGGATTAACTGTTGTCCTTTTAACGACAGGTGTGCAGTGGCTCCATAACGTCCATCGCTAAAAACAATATTGGACGCCTTAGCTAAGGCGTCCAATACCATAAATCCTATATTATGACGGGTTTCGCGGTATTCTTCACCGATATTCCCCAGTCCAACAATCAAGTATTTCATTGAAAGGATTTTTGAGTGTGTAGGTTACTGAATTATTTACCAGCAGCAGCCTGAGCACCACGAGCGGCACGAGTCAATTTAACTGCGCAAACTACGGCTTCTTTTGCGTTCAGCAATTCCAGACCTTCGTAGTTCAATTCACCTACTTTGACAGTTTTACCCAATCCCAGCGGAGTTACGTCGATAACCAGACGTTCCGGAATGATGTTGTACAAAGCTTTCACTTTCAATTTACGAATCTGCAGAGCCAATTTACCACCGGCTTTCACACCTTCTGCCAAACCTTCCAGTTTTACAGGAACTTCCATTACGATAGGTTTGTTTTCATCAATCTGATAGAAGTCTACGTGCAGAATCTTGTCTGTTACAGGGTGGAACTGGATATCTTTCATGATGGCATTTACAACCTTACCATCGATGTTCAAGTCTACTACATAGATATGCGGTGTGTATACCAAATTTCGCAAGCCTTCTGTCGGAACAGTAAAGTGAGTAGCAACTTGGTTGCCGTTTTCATCTTTCTGGATTCCGTACAATACGCAAGGAACACCATTTTCTTTACGAAGTTCACGAGTGGCTTTCTTACCAGTTTCAGTTCTCAAAGAACCTTTGATTTCAATTGATTTCATTTTCTAAAAAAATTTGTGTTACTCTAAATTAAGTTGATTTTCTTTGCTTAATTCGCCATCACACGATGTGGTATATCACACGATGAGCTTGAAAAAGCGGCGCAAAGGTATGTATTTTTTTTTGATATTCCAAAATTCCCCTCAATAAAATCCTGTGATTCAGCTGTAAATTGATTCGCTGAACCTTTTTTAGAAGTCAATGTCGATTTTGATTTCTCCCGATTGCTGTGGCTCCTCTTCAGTTTTTGGCGTTTCTGCATGGTCTTCAGCGGTCAGCTCGCCTTGCTCATGTCCAATAAAGTCGATAGCTTGCTGCAGACCGTGCATGAACTTTTCAAAATCTTCTTTATATAAGAATATTTTGTGCTTTTCAAAATTCACCTGAGGGTCGTCTTTGTCAAGCGAAACCACTTTCTTGCTTTCTGTGATAGCAATGAACATTTCTTCCTTCCGGTTTTTCTTTACATCCAGATAGTAAATTCGCTTTCCTGCCTTAATCGCTTTGGAAAATACGATTTCTTTGTCGTTTTCAATAGTTGTACTTTTCTTTTTCAGTTCTTCCATAACTCACTGTTACTAATAAAAATGCGTTCAAATTTGAATATTTTTTTGCAATGTGGCAAGAGAGAATGAAGAAAAAATATCGAATCTCTGAAAAAAAGAAAAAATATGGTACTTCATGGTGGGCTGTAAAAGAAAATTACTTATTTTTGCACACCTAAAAATGTAGTTTTGTTTATATATTATGATCAACAGAGTTCTTATTCGTCTGAAGATAGTTCAGATAATTTATGCGTATTATCAGAACGGCGGTAAAAATTTGGATACTGCAGAAAAAGAGTTGTTCTTCAGTTTATCCAAAGCGTATGATTTGTATAACTATCTTTTGCTTTTAATGGTAGAAGTAACCCGGTATGCCAACAAGCGGTTGGATGCTGCGAAAAATAAATTGGTTCCTACCAAGGAAGATTTGTCTCCCAACATGAAATTTGTAGAAAACCGTTTCATTGCACAGTTGGAAGTGAATAAACAATTGAATGCTTTTGCTGCTTCCCAAAAGAAAACGTGGGAAAATGAAGGTGACTTTATTAAAAACTTGTGTGAGCAAATCATGCAGAGTGACATATATAAAGAATATATGGCAAGTGAAACATCGTCTTATGATGAAGACCGTGAGTTGTGGAGAAAAGTTTATAAGAAGATTATTTTTAATAATGCAGCTCTAGATGAAGTATTGGAAGATCAGAGCTTGTATTGGAATGATGACAAGGAAATCGTGGATACTTTTGTCTTGAAGACTATCAAGCGTTTTGATCCGAAGAATGGAGAAAAACAGGAACTTCTTCCTGAATTTAAGGATGAGGAAGATCAGGATTTTGCCCGTCGTTTGTTCCGCCGCTCTATTTTGAATGCGGATTATTATCGTCATTTGATTAGTGAGAACTCAAAGAACTGGGATTTGGATCGTGTGGCATTAATGGATGTAATTATTATGCAGATTGCTTTGGCTGAAATTCTCAGTTTTCCGAATATTCCGGTGAATGTGTCTTTGAATGAGTATGTGGAAATAGCGAAGTTGTATAGTACTCCGAAGAGTGGAGGATTCATCAATGGTACACTGGATGGGATTGTTAATCAATTAAAAAAGGAAAATAAGCTGACTAAAAACTGATATATTTGTCAGACTATTATTAATCTAAACCGAGAAAACGTATGAATTTGTTAGCTGTCGTATTACAGGCTCAAGGAGGAGCAGATTACTCTTTCCTTATTATGATGGTGGCGATTTTCGCCATTATGTACTTCTTTATGATTCGTCCTCAGAACAAGAAGCAGAAAGAAATTGCCAAGTTCCGTAAAAACCTGGAAGTAGGCCAATCTGTAGTGACTGCAGGAGGTATCTATGGAAAAATAAAGGAAGTAGAAGACAATACAGTTGTAGTTGAAATAGCTGCTGGTGTAAAAATTAAAGTAGATAAAAACTCTATTTATGCGGATGCACAGGCTCAGCCTGCGAAATAATTGTCATTATGGCTATGTTCGATGGAAAGAACATAAAGAGATATTACTTGATTATCATTCGTAAAATCAGGAATTTCCTGCTCAGTGAAAAGAGCAGGGAATTCCTGATTTTTCTGTTTTTTGTTTTTGTGTCATTGTGCTTTTGGTTCTTACAAACAATGAATGATGTGTATCAAACAGAATTCAAGATTCCGGTGCGGTTGAAGAATGTACCGAAGGAAGTAGTGATGACCTCAGAACTTCCGAATGAAATTAAGGTAAAGGTAGAAGATCGAGGTACGGTCTTGTTGAATTACATGTTGGGAAAAACTTTTTTTCCGCTGACTTTCAATTTTGAGGATTATCAAGATAAAGGTTCTTACGTACGTATTCCGCAGACAGAGGTCGTAAAGAAGGTGACAGCCCAGTTGAATAATTCTACTCAGCTTCTGTCTGTACGTCCTGACACGTTGGATTATATTTACTCGAAAGGAGTTGCAAAGAAAGTTCCTGTAGCTGTGGGAGGAGAGGTCTCAGCGGGGCGGCAGTATTATGTGTCGGAGATGAAAGTGTCTCCGGATTCTGTCGTTGTGTATGCTCCTCCAGGAGTGCTGAATTCTATCTTGACGGCTTACACCCAACCATTTCATTGGACTAATGTGACCGATACTCTTAAGAAACATATTAATTTGCAAAAACTTCATGGTGTGAAGTTTGTACCTTCATCGGTAGATGTGACTGCTTGTGTGGATATGTATTCTGAAAAGACATTGGAAGTACCAGTTGTTGGAATCGATTTTCCTAAAGGGAAAGTGTTGCGAACTTTTCCTTCTAAAGTACAAGTGGTTTTTCAGGTAGGATTGAAAAATTTTAAGTCGGTGAAGGCGCATGATTTTCTTGTGGGAGTATCCTATAGTGATGTGGTGAATAATAAATCTGAGAAATTGCAACTTACTTTAAAACGGTATCCGGATGTGGTTACTCATATTCGCATAAGCCCTTTATCAGTGGATTATCTGATAGAACAGCAAACCGTGGAAAAGGCGGTAAAAAATGGGGATGTAGCGGATGATTAAAATTGGAATTACCGGAGGAATTGGCAGTGGAAAATCATACATAGCCCATCTGTTAGAGAAGAAAGGAATACCATTGTATGATACTGACCGGGAAGCTAAACGGCTGACTGTAACACACCCTCGGATACGGAAGGAACTTTCGGCTTTGTTGGGCACGGAGGTTTATCAAGCGGATGGAACCTTGAATAAGTCTTTGGTAGCCAACTACCTGTTTTCTTCTCCAAAGCATGCCGGGCACATCAATCAAATTATCCATCCATGTGTGTATGAGGATTTTCAATCGTGGGCCAATCGGCAGGCGAAAGTAGGGGCAGAGGTGGTGATGATGGAAAGCGCCATTTTGTTTGAGTCGGGTTTTCAGAAAGCGGTAGATTATGTAGTGATGGTGTATGCTCCTTTGGATTTGCGCATAAAGCGGGCCATGTTTCGTGATTCGGCATCCGAAGAGCAGATTAAAGCTCGCATTGCCGCACAGATGGACGACGAGGAAAAGAAAAGGAGAGCCGATTATGTTCTCTTTAATGATGAAAAAATGTCGTTGGAGATGCAGATTGCTGCATTGGAAGCATGGCTTGCCAGTAGAAAAACGGGCAGATAGTTTGTGTATGTCATTCGTCCGTTGTATTTTTGTCACTTGTAATTAATTTTAATCATATAGGAAAAAATGTTGAAAACTATTTTAGCTATTGCAGGGAAACCTGGTTTGTATAAACTGATTTCTCAGGCAAAAAATATGCTGATTGTGGAAACCGTCAGTGCAGAAAAGAAAAGAGTTCCAGTTTATGCCAGCGATAAAGTAATTTCATTGGGCGATATCGCAATGTATACGGATGCAGAGGAAGTGCCTCTGAGTGAAGTGCTGGAATCTGTCAAGAAAAAAGAAAACGGTAACGTGACCGCGTTGGACTACAAGAAAGCCTCTGCAGAAGAGTTGCATGCATTTATGGCGGAAGTGTTGCCGAATTACGACCGCGACCGTGTACATACCAGCGACATCAAGAAACTGATTCAGTGGTATAACCTGCTGGTTTCAAACGGAGAAACTGATTTTGTAGAAACAGAAAAAGCGGCCGAATAAACGAAATACGTACGGTTAGCGTACGGTGAGAAGAAAGTAAACTGTCTCAGGACAAACGGATGCGTTGTTCCGGCTACGGAGTGCGGCATTTGTCCTAAGACAGTTTTTTTATTATATAACCACGGAAGCCTCAAACGACGGTAAGGAAGAAATGAAAAAGATTATATTGATTACAGGTGGTGAGCGGTCGGGAAAGAGCAGTTATGCCGAACGGCTGGCTCATGAACTGACGGCATCGCCGGTGTACATTGCTACGGCGAAAATCTGGGACGAGAAATTCCGGAAGCGGGTGGAGCGGCATCAGCAGAACCGGGGTCCGGAATGGACGAACATCGAGGAAGAAAAGGAGCTGAGCCGTCACGACATCACCGGCCGGGTGGCCGTAATCGACTGTGTGACGCTTTGGTGTACAAACTATTTTGTGGAGCTGCAGGATGTAACCTTGGCCTTGGAGGCCTTGAAGCGGGAATTCGACCGCTTTACCGCACAGGAGGCGACGTTTATCTTTGTGACCAATGAGATTGGGATGGGAGGCGTTTCCCCCAATGAAGTACAGCGCCGATTTACCGACCTGCAGGGTTGGATGAATCAGTACATCGCTTCCAAAGCCGACCAAGTAGTTCTGATGGTTTCTGGTATTCCGCTTAAAGTGAAAGGATAAATCATGCGTAAATTTACTATTTCTCCTATAGCCTGTCCGGAGCTGGAACAGGCAGCCCGTGAAAAGATTGACAACTTGACGAAGCCCAAGGGTTCTCTGGGGCGTTTGGAAGAACTGGCTTTGCAGGTGTGTATGATACAGCAGACTTTGTCACCTTCCTTAAAATGTCCGCACAACCTGCTTTTTGCGGCCGACCACGGTATTGTGGAAGAAGGAGTCAGTGCATCTCCTAAAGAAATTACCTGGCAGCAAATCAGCAATTTCCTTCACGGAGGGGCAGGCATCAATTTCCTGTGTCGCCAGCACGGTTTCCGACTGGTGATTGTCGATGCCGGAGTGGATTACGACTTGCCCTACGAAAAAGGAATTGTCAATATGAAGGTACGCCGGGGTACCCGTAATTTCCTGTACGGCGATGCGATGACTCCCGAAGAGATGGATTTGTGTCTGGAGCGAGGTACACAATGTGTGGACCGGGTGAAGGAAGCTGGTTGCAACGTCCTCAGTTTTGGTGAGATGGGAGTGGGAAACACTTCCGCTTCCTCTCTGTGGATGAGCTGCCTGACGGGAATCCCCTTGGAACAGTGCGTCGGTGCTGGCAGCGGTTTGTATGGCGAAGCCATGACCCATAAGTTCAAAGTGCTTCAGCGGGCCCTTCAAAATTTCTCCGGCGACCATACGGTAGAAGAAATCCTGTGCCGTTTCGGAGGGTATGAGATGATGATGGCCGTAGGCGGCATGCTGCGTGCAGCCGAGCTGCGCATGGTCATTCTGGTAGATGGATTCATCATGACCAACTGCATGTTGGCAGCCTCCCGCCTGTATCCGGAAGTGCTTTCGTATGCCGTGTACGGACATCAGGGCGATGAGAGTGGCCACAAACTCTTGTTGGACTATCTGCATACCCGTCCGTTATTGAATTTGGGATTGCGCTTGGGAGAAGGAAGCGGTTCGGTCTGTGCCTATCCGATACTCGATTCTGCCGTGCGGATGTTGAATGAGATGGACAACTTTGCGCATGCTTCCATTACCAAATATTTCTAAGCGTATGCATAATTTGTTGGCTGCTTTGATGTTTTTCACCCGTCTTCCTTTCTGGCGGATTTGCTCTGTGCTTTCTGAATGTTTCCGGCACGTAGTGAGCTATTGGAGCCTGTGCGGATGGCTCACGGGTGGGGTGATGGCCCTTGCCTTTTGGCTTTTTTCCCTGTGGTTTCCAATCCACGTAGCGGTGTTGCTGGCATTGTGTGCTCGTCTTTTTCTCACGGGTGCCTTGCATGAAGACGGCTTGGCCGATTTCTTCGACGGTTTTGGCGGAGGACGCGATCGGGAAGGGATTCTTCGTATCATGAAGGACTCCCATATCGGGAGTTACGGAGTGCTGGGGCTGATTCTGTATTACCTGTTGTCGTTTTCCCTGCTTGTTTCTTTGCCGGTGCCGGTTATCCCCTGGGTGTTGTGGGTGGCCGACCCTTTTTGCAAGTTTGTGTGCAGTTTTATGCTGGTGTTCCTGCCCTATGCCCGGAAGGTGGAAGAAAGTAAGGCCAAGGTGGTCTATACCCGCATGAGTACTTCGGAGTGGATGGCCAATGCGGTAGGGGGATTGTTGCCTCTGTGTTTGCTGCCTGCTGCCTATTGGGGGATGCTGTTGTTTCCCTGCGTGCTTTTTGCCGCATTGGTGTGTTTGCTCAAGCATCGGCTGGGAGGATATACCGGCGATTGTTGCGGAGCCCTGTTCCTGTTGTGCGAGTTGGTGTGCTGGCTGGGAGCGGTGGCAGTTACTTATAATTTTTAAGGATAAATAGAAGATGAAAGTATATTTGGTTCGACATACTTCGGTCGATGTGCCTTCCGGTACGTGTTACGGTCAGACTGATGTGCCTCTGCGGGCTTCGTTTGAAGAAGAAGCGGCGGTGTGCAAGGAAGCCATCCGGCGCACCGGCATCGGCTTTACCCGTGTGTATGCCAGTCCGTTGTCCCGTTGCACGCGCCTGGCCGCCTATTGCGGCTTCCCAGATGCGGAACGTGACGACCGGTTGAAAGAGATGTACATGGGCGAGTGGGAGATGCAGCGGTTTGATGAAATCACCGATCCACGTATTCAGGAGTGGTACCAGGATTACCTGCGGGTACGTACTACCGGCGGAGAGTCTTTCATGGACGTGCTGGCCCGGGTATCCGATTTTCTGGACCATTTGGACCGTACTTCAGGTCCGGTGCTGATTTTTGCCCATGGCGGGGTACTGGTGGCTGCGCAGGTCTATGCGGGAAAGGTGAGACTGGAAGATGCCATGCAGGCATTGCCTCCTTACGGGGGAATGGTGGAAATCGATTTGCCGCTTCCCCGCTTGCATCCGGTCATGCTGGCTGGTACGGGCAGTGACGTGGGGAAGAGTGTGCTGGCTGCGGCCTTGTGCCGTATTTTCTTGCAGGATGGGTATCATCCGGCCCCGTTCAAGGCTCAGAATATGGCGCTCAATTCGTATGCCACACCCGAAGGACTGGAGATTGGTCGGGCACAGGCGGTGCAGGCCGAGGCAGCGGGTGTGCCTTGCCATACTGACATGAATCCCTTGTTGCTGAAATCCACTTCCGACCGGACTACCCAGGTGGTGCTGAACGGCAAACCCATCGGCAACCGGAGTGCGTATGAATATTTCCGTACTGAAGGGCGTGAGGAGCTGCGTCGGGAAGTCAATCAGGCCTTCGACCGGCTGGCAGCCCGTTACAATCCGATAGTGATGGAGGGGGCCGGCAGTATCTCGGAACTCAACCTGAAGGATACCGATTTGGTGAATCTTCCCATGGCGCGTCATGCTCATGCCGATGTGATTCTGGTAGCCGATATCGACCGGGGAGGTGTGTTTGCCAGTGCCTACGGTTCGGTGGCGTTGCAGACTCCGGAAGACCGCAAGCGCATCAAAGGAATCATCGTCAATAAGTTCCGTGGCGACCTTCGTCTGTTTGAGCCGGGTGTGAAGATGCTGGAAGAGATTTGCGGCATTCCGGTACTGGGCGTAATACCGTACTATCAGGATATTTACATCGAAGAAGAGGACTCGGTGGAACTTTCCCAGAAACAGCGGAAAGCGGTGCAGGGAAAGGTCAATGTGGCGGTGGTCTTACTCCGTCACCTGTCCAATTTTACCGATTTCAATATGCTGGAGCATGACGCACGGGTGAATCTGTACTACACGAACAACGTGGACGATTTGCTGAAAGCCGATATCATCCTGTTGCCAGGAAGCAAGAACACCCTCGGCGATTTGTATGAACTGCGCCGTAACGGGGTGGCACAGGCCATTCTTCAGGCCCGCCGCCACGGGGCAACCGTCATGGGAATCTGCGGTGGCTACCAAATGATGGGACAACGCATTGCCGACCCTGACGGAGTGGAAGGCGATGTCCGTCAGTTGCCGGGACTGGGACTGCTGCCGGTGGAAACGGTCATGGAGGGGGAGAAGGTGACGCGTCAGGTGCGTTTCTCTTTCCTAAAATCCGATACGCCGGATTGTATGGGGTATGAAATCCACATGGGACGTACCTCGGCAGTAGAAGGGGAGACAATGGCTCCATTGGTTTATCTGGAGGATGGAACTCCAGACGGATGTGTGGCAGACCGGAAATGTGCGGGTTCCTACATTCATGGGATACTGGATAATCCGGCAGTTATCGAGTGGTTGTTGGCACCTTATGCCGAAAAACTGACGCAACCGGCATTGGATTATGTCGCTTTTAAGGAAGAACAATACAACAAACTGGCAGACCATGTGCGGAAGCACCTGAACCTGCCGTTGCTTTATCAAATACTGACGAAAAATGATTAACGGACACGGAGACGATGCCTTTCGCTATGCGCATATTCGGGCTAATTTCAGTTCGAATGTGTATCACCGGGTGAATCATGACGGGTTGAACTGCTATCTGGTCGAACGGCTCTCGTGCATCCGTTCCTATCCGGAACCGGAACCCTATACGCTGGGGGTAGAATTGGCCCGGCTGTATGGGGCGCGTCCGGAGGAAGTGTGCGTGACCAACGGGGCTACGGAGGCCATTTACCTCATCGCGCAGGCTTTTCGGGGCAGTCGTTCCCAGGTATGGATACCTACGTTCAGCGAGTATGCCGATGCCTGTTGTCTGCACGCCCATCGGGTAGAAGGTATCTCCAGCGTGGAGGCCTTGACGGAGGAAGAAGGGATATGCTGGCTGTGCAATCCGAACAACCCGACGGGGCAGACGTGGGAGGCGGATACGCTGCGGCGTTTGATTACGCAGTATCCCCGGACCTTGTTTGTCATCGACCAGTCGTACGCGCTTTTTACGGAGAAAGAGGTGCTTTCTGTGGCCGAGACCGTGGCCCGTCCCAATGTCTTGCTGTTACATTCCATGACCAAATGTTTTGCGGTACCGGGACTGAGACTGGGTGCCGTGACGGGAAACGAAGCCCTTCTTCAGCGGATACGCGCCTGCCGCATGCCGTGGTCGGTGAATGCGTTGGCCGTGGAAGCCGGACAGTATTTGTTGCGTCATTTGGGCGACTACCGGATGGAGGTACCGGCCTTGCTGGCAGAACGGAAACGGGTGGCCGAGGCACTGGAAGCTACGGGTGGGGTAGAGGTGCTCCCTTCGGATACCCACTATTTCCTGGCCCGTTTGCGGAGGGGAAGTGCGTCCGACCTGAAAGCCTATTTGGCCGAACGTCATGGGCTGCTCATTCGGGATGCATCCAATTTTGAGGGACTGGACACTCGTTATTTCCGCATTGCGATACAGACAGAAGAAGAAAATAATTTATTAATTGAAGGCATACGCGAATGGATACGTGGATAGAAATGGTACTGATTCCCCTGTTGGGAGGATGCTTGCTTGATAAGTTATTGGGCGACCCTTTGTGGCTGCCTCATCCGGTGGTAGGGTTCGGAAAACTGATAGCCCGGTGTGAACGGCGGGGTAATCAGGGTGTACACCGCAAGCGGAACGGAGCGCTGACAGCCGTGGGGCTGATTCTGTTGGTCTTTTTCGTGAGCTGGGGGCTGTTGGAAGGAGCCAATCGGATACATCCCTGGTTAAAGGTAATCCTTTCGGTAGTAGCCGTATTCTATTGCCTGGCCGGAAAAACCTTGATAGACGAGGTGCGGAGGGTATTTGAAGCTGCCGACATCTCCTTGGAAGCCGGACGGAAACAAGTGTCGCGCATCGTAGGTCGGGACACTTCTGCCTTGTCGGACCAAGAGGTACGTACGGCAGCCTTGGAAACCTTGGCCGAGAACCTGAGCGACGGGGTGATTGCCCCTCTTTTCTGGTATTTCCTGTTGGGCGTGCCCGGTATGCTGGCGTATAAGATGGTGAATACCCTCGATTCCATGATAGGCTACCGGAACTCGCGTTACAAGGACTTCGGTTGCTGGGCTGCCCGTATAGACGATGTGGCCAATTATCTTCCGGCCCGACTGACCGCCCTGCTTATGGTACTGGTGTCCGGTCGCTGGTCGTTGCTGAAGTTTGTGGCTCATTATGGCCGGATGCATGCCAGTCCCAATTCCGGCTATCCGGAAGCGGCTTTGGCCGGTATCCTGAACTGTCGTTTTGGCGGGCCGCACGAGTATTTCGGGGAAACAGTCTACAAGCCCTTCATCGGCAGCAATCCTCGTTCGATAAATAGTGACGACATGCGTCGGGCCATTCGTATCAATCGGTTGGCAGAGGGATTGATGCTGTTGCTGATGGCCGTAGTTTATTGGATTGTTTCTTGAAAGATTTTCGAGGGAAAGTCCATTTTCTAGTGAATAGAAGAAACGCCTTTACGTTTAGATTGAAATGCAAAGTCATTTTCATTTAAACGTAAAGGCGTTTCAATAAAACATCCTTGCGTTTGAATTCAAGCACAAGGATATTTTATGTTTATTGATAGATGTATTCTACATCAGACTTTTTGAATCGGAGGATACGGGTGTCACTCGAACCGGCTCCGTTTTTAGCTGGATAGTAAGCGTTCATTGCACCTACGAAGTACCATCCTTGTCCGTTGTCAGGAGAATAAGTTGCCCACAACATCGAATTATAGTGTGCATGCTTGATACCGTTGGCATCCCATTGAGCTCCAGGACCGTACCATACAAGTGGTTCGTATTGTGATTCAGCCTGATTGTACATTTGGATGTAAATCAAGTCACTCATTGCTACTGTTCCAACAGTGATGTCATTTCTTCGCCGTTGGCGTCGCTGGATGTTGCTGCCACCATTCCAAGCAGTGGTATGCCCTCCATCCCACATCATCCAGATATATCCGCTGGTAGAATTCAGAACTCTTTCAAAGTTTTCCATGGAAGGAAGTTCGTATCCGTCGGGAGCCATGGCAGTTGATGGCAGTTTATTGATATGGACAGTGGAAGTTCCGTATCCTTCCATTTTGGCTACTCCATTGTCATCAATCACCTGCATACCTTGTGTTGTTTTGCCTTGGTACTGCCATTTCCATAAGTTGAAAAACTCTTCTGCCGTACAGTCGCGCAAATAGTCAAAAAGGCTTTTCCCTTCTTTGGCTGCCGGATCGTCTGAGGATAAGATCTGGTCATTGAAATTCTTTGAGTCGCCCATGGCGTTATATTTACACCACCATACTCCATTGAGGTAAGTTACCGGAAGTCCCCAGTTACGGCGGATGACGGTATATTCCTCCCTTTCAGAACCATCGATGTTGCAGATTACTAGTTTTGCTTTTTGTTCTCGTCCGTTGGCTGTTTGGTCATTAGGCTTCCATCCACCCAGAACACGGAATGAGTTGACCGTTTCGTTTCTTTCTGCCAGTTTGATCCAGTGATCCTCACCGCTTTCATATTCTACGGTCAGTTTCTTGGATTCCGGCAGGGTCAGTATTCCCAGTTCATTGTCGATATAACGTCCGAAATCGTATACGTAGCTATCATTGTATTGAATCAGTCCTTCTATTTTAGTTGGATTATCAGACAAAACCAGTGTAAGGTAGTCGTCTGGATAGGTTTGATTCAATCCCTTGCGATGGAAACGTAGTTTGATTTCTTTTCCAGGTACTCCCAGTCTCCATCTTTCCTTCTGTATGCGGAACAAGTTTTTTCCCATTGTTTCCGGGCTCGTTCCTCCCAAGGTTTCTACAGTCAGTGGCATTTCATCTGGAATGAATTCCAGTTCATCGTCACAATCCACAGCCAGTGTCAGTTCTGTAGCCATATAAGGAAGAATCACACGGTTCTTGTCTGCTGTAACTGTAACGGTTCCAGGTAGGTCGGAAGCTTTTGTGTCGACTTTCAAACTGCCAGCTTCAGAAGCAAGCGTATGATCACCTCCGTCTTCCCATTCGATGACACTTAATGTGATATCTGTTGTCACCGGGTCTGTACCGATGTTCAAAGTATAGACTGTATTTCTTTTCAGGATAGCCGGAAGATTGGCTTCTACAGTTCTACTCTGTCCTTCTACTTTCATTTTGATACAGACTTTCAGATCTGTTCCGCTCTGTTCATAGACATAAGCAATCCCTTCCGTACTGGTTTCCAAGGCTTGTGGAAAGTCTGTAGCAATGTCCTGTACTGTTTCATTCTCTGGTGCAGATACTGGATTCTGTTGAAAGAGATAGGATTGTTTCGTCATATTTTTCAGCACCACTTGTTCTACCTGCACCGATTTAAGGGTTCGGATGGACAGGTCGAAACGAGCTGTTCCTCTTTTCAGAGTCATGCTTCCTGTATTTTGTGACAAGTCAAGCATACCGGAGAAGAAATCAGCCGCATGTATATTGCCTTCCGTGTTGGAAAGAGTGACTTTCAGCCATTCCTCTTCAGAAATACTACGATTCTTCATTTCTTGCAAATTAATTCGGTCGGCAGTATTGGCTAACATGTAGAGGTGTCCCGATTGTTGGTCAGTTTGTAACACATATTGGTTATTCTCTTGTCCGAACTCGGTATAGATTTCTGTCAGTATTCCGTTTTCAAACAAACAGGCCTGTAATTCATTAATCTGTCCTTCTTCCGGTAAAGCTGCGTTTCTGCCGTCGATGCTGAACACACCGATATCAGCTTTTACAGTCCGTATGTGTGCATTGTCAATGCCTTCTTTTGTCATCTCCTCGTTACAGGAGGTTGTCAGGAATACGGTGGAAAGTATACCGAAAAATTGTATGTATTTTTTTATGTGCATATTGATGGTTTACTTGTCTGTTTTCAAATTTTTATTTCAATTCATTTATTCATAAATGTACTCTACCGGAGTCTTGACACATCGGATGGTACGAGTTTTTTGCGCATTGTTGGCTGCATATTTGAACCAGTTTCCTTTTCCAGTACTTTGTGCATACCCTTCTATTAGCCAAGTGCTTCCTGAATTACCATACGTGGCGAATAGAATCATCATACTGGAGATACTGGTTTCACTCCATTGATGTCCCAATCCGCACAGAGTCAGATGATTTCCTCCATATTCGAAGTCATAGAAGGTAATCGGTCCATACTGTAGCCCTTTGAAGGTTGCGTTGCGTTCTACTACATTGAAATTCAGACGCTGTCCCAGGCCGTTATTAAAAGCGCCAGGGTTGTAATAGGCCAGGTTACAGTTTGTTCCCCATGTGTAGAAACGGTAATTGTTATAATCCGGAATCTGATATCCGTCGGGTGCCATAGAGGTGGGATTCAATGTACCAAAATTGTCTGACTGGTTTTTATAGCCTTCGTAATAGAAGATGCTGTCGTTATGAGTCAGTTTTAATCCATTGAGATTTCCCGCCTGATATTGGTCTCCCAAAATATTCAGAAATTCTTCATCGGAACAATTGGTTAAATATTCAGCCAGACTTTTATCTTTTGCCGGATCTGTATGAATTAGAATCTGGTCGTTAAAATTCTTTGCGTTACCTCTCAGGTTATATTTACACCACCATACTCCATTTATGTTTATTACTGGTAATCCCCAGTTCAAACGTTTGATGGTATAGGTTTCCGGATGTCCTCCATTAGTGTCGGAGATAATCAGCTCACCAATTTGTTCCCTTCCGTCAGCATGAGGGTCATTGGGTTTCCATCCTCCCAGTAGACGGTAGGTATTGTTTCCTTCGTCGGTCAGTTTCATCCATTGGGACTCTCCTTCGTTGAATTTCAGTTCCAGTACCTTTCCTTCCGGAACAGTGATTTCTCCTAGTTCTCCATCGATGTATCGGTTGAAATTGCATACTCCGTTCTCGTCAAACTGGATGGCTCCTTTGACAGAGACTGGATTGGGCATGAATACCAATACGACTCTTCCTGTCTGCAAGTTCCCTTTGTGTACATCCAAATAAATGTATTCGTATGTACTGCCTGGCATTTTTTGTGAACTGGATACATTGAATTGTGCTACGGGGGAAAGATTCCGTGACAGGCTGACTGGAGTGATATTTACGCCATTGGCTTGTCCCTGAATGCTTACTTCCGCACCTGTCTCAGCTGCCAGAGTGAGTTGAAAACTACTTTCCCAACAAGGAACGAACACTGTATCACAGAGTGCATTCAGGATGACTCCTTCTGATAGTTTGGAGTTTTCTTTATCCACAAGTCCTTTGTAAGAAAGGTCAGAATCAGAAGACGATCCGCTTTCCCAGTTATCGGTCAACACTTCTACTTTCAGGTCTGCTCCATTTCCATATACTTTTAATGTATAGATAGTATTACGTTTTAGTGCCGGAAGGGTCGTTTTCAGTCGGTGCCATCCTCCGTTTGCGGTCATCATGATTTCCACTTCATGTCCGTTTGTATATTGTTCCGGGAGATAGAATAGAGTCGTCTTCCCATTTTTAAAGGGCTGATCTCCAAAATCTTTTGTCAAACTGGTCTTTTCAAATTCTTCAGGTGACTGATTGGCATCTTGTTCATTGACAAATCCGGTCAATGCTATTTCCTTTATAATTACACTGTTTACCTCTGCATCTTGGAAGGGTGAATCCAAATCAATACGGGCTACCGCACGTTTTAGCGCAATCGATAAAGAACTGCTTTCAATGTTCAGGTTAGCTTTTCCGCCCATCAGCAAGTTTTCAGATGTCATTTCTTCTGATGTGGCTGTCAGTTTCAGAAAGTCATTCAATGTAGTGATATCCTTCTGAAGGTTTTCCTTAGCAATAACCTTTGTGCTGTTGGCCAGAAAATACAGGCTTCCTTTCCGTTGTTCAATTTGAAGCTGGCACGTACCTTCTTCGTTTATTTGTAGGGAATTAAATGTTTCTTTTAATATCCCATTCTCAAAACGGTAGGCATTGAGTGTGGTTATTTGTGATTCTGTGTCGCTGGCTGTTCCGTTTGTCATTCCCGTTCTTGAAAAGTGAACGGCTAATGTTCCTGTGGCTTCCTGCGTGTGCTGAACGTCTTCATGGTTGCATCCACTCAGTAAAAATAAGCCGGCGCTTGCCAATGTAAGTATATATTAGACTTTATATAGATTAATTTATTATATGACTCATTTTGTGCGTGATTCTGAAGTTGTGTAATCCACAAGCAATAAGAATCACCATATCTTCGAAACCGAATTTATGGCATCTGAATCGTTCTTTAGCAATACGGCATTTTTTCATACCACCTATGGCATGCTCCACTTTAATCCTGATTCCGGAAATCCGCTTGTTCTCTTGTTTTTCAACAGTAGTAAGCTCTTTTCCTTTAGGTTTCTTCTTGGGCATGCATATTTCAGCTCCATCCGGTCTGTGTCCGGTGAAGCCTGTATCTTGCCAAAGCCTGATACCTTTGGGGAGTAGAAGAGGTTCTTCATCACAAATCTTTTTGTCATGGACATGACCTTCGTATGTGGAACTCAGCCATACAATCCTAAGATTGTTGGTACATAGCAGGTTATTCTTTATGCTATGAGTTTTTTTTACCACTATAGCATGCGGACTGCCTGTCTTCATCCAAAGGGCGTTGAATAGGCCGCTCGGTTCCGTCCAATAAGACTTCTTCGCATCCTTGAAGAATGTGTATCAGACGTTTGGAGTTACGGTCCGGCAATTCACCAAGCGTTTTCAATGTACGCCGGAGAATCTCCGAAAGAAGGTGAATCCATCTATTGGCCTGGGGCTGGGTCATCTCAAACTGAATGGCATGGAGTTCCTGAAGGGGATTGGTCTTCAGATATACCAATATGAAGAACATTTTGTCCTGAATCAGAGGCAATACACTGGTCTTCCTGTTGTAAGATATGCGTTGACGCACTTTACCTTCCAAGGTAAAATGGCTGTAATATTCATCCCAATGGTACTTGAAAGTTATTAGCAAGGCATCAAACTCAGCAGGAGTTAATCCTGTCGCTGCAAGCACTTGGCTATAACGGTGGCGAATCTTGTCGTAATACATCAATTGAACCTTTTAGACCACAAAGATAAGTCAAAGAACGCTTTAATCAATTATTCGATATAAACTCTA